>JANOTU010000367.1:0-2329 GCA_031416515.1 Hyphomicrobiales bacterium | reverse complement strand
CCGAATGTCGCTAGGTCAAGCGCAATGCCTGCGGCTTCCACCCTTCACGGCGCAGAGCTTGATTGCGGTGATAGCGCACTTATATTCCATCCCCTCACCCGATCATCTCCCACAGCGCCCGGTAAACCCTTTGCGCGGTTTCGCCTTGGATTTTTCCGGCGGTGCGGAGGATGTGGACTTGCTCGATGGTGGTGAGCTTGGTCAGGCGGATCTGCGATGGCGCAGGCAGCTCCATTCTGTCTCCAATTTGCGTCATTTCGCGCCACCAAAGCGCGCCTTTTGCTCCCCACCTCATGCTTGCGGGGGCCAAGTCCATGCGCTATAGCCCCGCCACCTGAGCTTGCGTCGTTCACCCCTGGAGGAAGGCGGCTTGGGTCATTCAAACAGGAGATTACCATGTCCAAGATCGTGCAGCTCAAGGCCGCCACGCGGGCCCGGGCAGGCAAGGGGGCCTCTCGCGCCGTTCGCCTCAGTGGCCTCGTCCCCGGTGTCGTTTACGGCGACAAAAAGGAACCCCAACTCGTCCAACTCACCTACCGCGAGCTTGAACCTCATGTGCAGACCGGCCGCTTCATGGCGACACTTGTTGACCTTGAAGTCGAGGGCCAGACCATCCGCGCCATCCCGCGCGACATCCAGTTCGAGCCGGTGCGTGATTTCATCACCCATGTGGATTTCCTGCGGCTTGGCAAGGATGCCCGCGTGGCCGTTGATATTCCTGTGCATTTCAAGGGCCACGAAGCCTCACCCGGCCTCTAGGCCGGCGGCGCCCTCAACATCGTCTCGCACACCCTGGCGCTTTATTGCTCGGCTGATTTCATTCCCGATGAAATCTTGGTCGATCTCACCGGCCTGCAGATCAGCCAGTCGGTCCATTTGTCGGAGATCAAGCTGCCCGAAGGTGTGACAGCGGTCAGCCGCGATGATTTGACCATCTGCACCATCGCGGCCCAGGCCAAGGAAGAAGCGGCGGTTGAAGCCGTGCTCTCGGCGGAGGTTCCAGCCTCGAACCAGAAGGCTCCGGCTGAAGGTGCGGCACCCGCTGCTGGCGGCAAGGATGCCAAGGCAGCTCCGGCCAAGGGCGCTGCGGCGGCTCCGGCCAAGGGGGCAGCACCTGCCAAGGGGGCGGCACCTGCCAAGGCTGCTCCGGCGCCGAAGAAGAAGTAATGCTCCTGCTCGTGGGCCTCGGCAATCCGGGGCTCAAATATGCTGGAAACCGCCACAATATCGGCTTCATGGCGGTGGATGAAATCATCCGCCGCCATGGCTTTTCACCCATTCGCAAGCGTTTTCAAGGCGAAGCGGCGGAGGCCGTGATCGCCGGTGAAAAAGTGCTGGCGCTCAAGCCCATGACCTTCATGAATGACAGCGGCCGCAGTGTCGGCGAAGCGCAGCGCTTTTATGATGTGGAGCCGGAGAAGATCATCGTGCTTTATGATGAGCTTGATCTCAGTCCCGGAAAAGTGCGGGTGAAATTCGGCGGTGGCGCGGCGGGCCATAATGGCATCCGCTCCATCATCGCCCATTGCGGCCCGCATTTTCAAAGGGTCAGGCTGGGCATTGGCCATCCCGGCGACAAGGACCTGGTCTACCCGCATGTGCTCAGCGATTTTGCCAAAGCCGACAAGGTCTGGCTGGTTCCGCTGATCGACGCTGTGGCGGAGAATATTCCTTTGCTTATCAAGGGCGAGGATGCCAGCTTTCAGAACAAGGCGCATCTCGCCCTCAACCCCAAGAAAGAAGAAAACTGATGGGTTTCAAATGTGGTATTGTGGGCTTGCCCAATGTGGGGAAATCAACCCTGTTCAACGCGCTCACGCAAACGGCGGCGGCGCAGGCGGCGAATTATCCCTTCTGCACCATTGAGCCCAATGTCGGCGATGTCGGCGTGCCCGATCCCCGCCTTGAAATCCTCGCGAAAATCGCCGGCTCGGCGCAGATCATTCCGACCCGCCTCACCTTTGTTGATATCGCCGGCCTGGTGCGCGGCGCCTCCAAGGGCGAGGGGCTTGGCAATCAATTCCTCGCCAATATCCGCGAGGTCGATGCCATCGCCCATGTGGTGCGCTGCTTTGAGGATGGCGACATCACCCATGTCGAAGGCAAGATCGACCCCGTGGCCGATATCGAAACCATCGAGACCGAATTGATGCTGGCCGATCTCGATAGCCTTGAAAAGCGCATTAACGCATTGGAAAAGCGGGCAAAAACCGGGGACAAGGAGGCCAAAGAGCTGGCCGACATCATCAACCGCGCGCTGGTGCTGTTGCGCGAAGGCAAGCCCACGCGATTGGTGGAGCGCGCGCCGGATGAGGAAAAGACCTTCCGT
>JANOTU010000366.1:0-5784 GCA_031416515.1 Hyphomicrobiales bacterium | reverse complement strand
GCGACTTCGGCCAAGAGGGTCAGGCCCTTTGGGTTCACTTCGGCCAAGCCGCCGCGCACGAAGATTTTCTCATCGGCGCGGCCATCGTGAGAGATTGTCACCACGCCGGGGCGAAGTGTTGAAATAATGGGGGCATGGCCTGCGAATATGCCCATGTCGCCTTCAGTGCCGGGGATGCTGACAGAGGCCACTTTGCCAGAGAACAGCAGCCGCGACGGACTGACGAGTTCGAAATGAAGATCAGCCATGGTTATTTCCTCTTGGCCAGCGCCGCATTGAAATGCTGCGTGGCCTTTTCAAATTTATCTCGGCAGCCGGGATTGCAGAAGCCGACAACATCGCCATTATAGAGCGTGAGCGAGTCGTCTCTGACAGGATCGCCAGACCACGGACAGGTCGAGTTGATGGCGTCCTCCAGTTTCAATGTTCCCGCCATGGAACTTACGCCGCATCCGCAGCCAGGCGCTGGGCTTTTTCCACCGCCTGCTCGATGGTGCCGACCATGTAGAAGGCAGGCTCGGGCAGATGATCGTAGGTGCCGTCGCAAAGGCCCTTGAAGCCCTTGATGGTGTCTTCGAGTTTCACCTGCACGCCGGGTGAGCCGGTGAACACGGCGGCCACGTCGAAGGGCTGCGAGAGGAAGCGCTCGATCTTGCGGGCGCGGGCTACCGCGAGCTTGTCTTCTTCCGAGAGCTCATCCATGCCGAGAATGGCGATGATGTCCTGCAGCGCCTTGTAGCGCTGAAGGATGACCTGCACACGGCGGGCGGTGTCATAATGCTCTTCGCCGATGACGCGGGCGTCCAGCATGCGCGAGGTTGAATCGAGCGGGTCCACGGCGGGGTAAATGCCCTTTTCAGCGATGGCGCGCGACAGCACGGTGGTTGCGTCCAAATGGGCGAAGGATGTGGCGGGGGCGGGATCGGTCAGATCGTCGGCTGGCACATAAATCGCCTGCACCGAGGTGATCGAACCCTTGTTGGTGGTGGTGATGCGCTCCTGCATGGTGCCCATGTCGGTGGCCAGCGTTGGCTGATAGCCCACGGCCGAGGGAATGCGGCCCAACAGCGCCGACACTTCGGAACCCGCTTGCGTGAAACGGAAAATGTTATCAACAAAGAACAGCACGTCCATGCCCTGATCGCGGAAATGCTCGGCCACAGTCAAACCGGTGAGCGCCACACGGGCGCGGGCGCCTGGCGGCTCGTTCATCTGGCCATACACCAGCGAAGCCTTGGAGCCCTTGCCGCCGCCCTTCATGTTGACGCCTGATTCGATGAACTCGTGATAGAGATCGTTGCCCTCGCGGGTGCGTTCGCCAACGCCAGCGAACACCGAGTATCCGCCATGGGTCTTGGCGACGTTGTTGATGAGTTCCTGAATAAGCACGGTCTTGCCAACGCCGGCGCCGCCGAACAGGCCGATCTTGCCGCCCTTGGCGTAAGGCGCCAGGAGATCGACGACCTTGATGCCGGTCACCAGAATTTCAGCGGATGTTGATTGCTCGGCGAAAGAGGGCGCGTCCTGATGGATGGCGCGCATGGTCTTCGACACGATGGGACCGGCTTCATCAACCGGTTCGCCGATCACATTCATGATGCGGCCAAGTGTTTCCTCGCCCACGGGAACGGTAATGGGTGTTCCGGTGTTGGTAACGGGTTGCCCGCGCACCAAGCCTTCGGTTGCGTCCATGGCGATGCAGCGCACCGTGCTTTCGCCCAGATGCTGGGCCACTTCGAGAACCAGGCGGTTGGTGCCGTTCATGGTTTCAAGCGCGTTCAGAATGGGCGGCAGCTCGCCTTCAAAGGCGACGTCGACGACGGCGCCGGTGACTTGCGTGATGCGCCCTGTTGCGGGGGATTTTGCCATGTTCTTGCAGTGTCCTTTCGAGAATTTTCGTTTGTCTAGACGTTCAATTGCGGCGAGGCGTCAGGAGTCAACCAGATCGAGCCGACGCTCGATCCTGGCCACCCGCTCCTCGAACCTGTCCATGCGTTGCCCGAGGCCGCCCAGCAGCGCCAGCATCTGACCCTGCATCTGCTCGATAAGCGAGACACGACTCTTGAGATCGCCGATATCAAGCTCCATCCGTTCCTGCGAAGACCGGATGCGCCGAAGCATTTCCAGAACCAGAGTTTCCGTCTCGCTTGACATAGCAATGATTGTGCCATTTTCACGGGTTCCGGTCTACAGCGCTTCCGCGCCGGAAATGATTTCGATGAGTTCTTTGGTGATCTGCGCCTGGCGCTGGCGGTTGTATTTGATCGAAAGCTTGTTGATCATGTCGCCGGCGTTGCGGGTGGCGTTGTCCATGGCGCTCATGCGGGCACCCTGTTCGGAGGCTGCATTCTCCAGCAGGCCCCGGAAGATCTGCACGGCGATATTGCGCGGCAAGAGATCGGCGAGGATTTCGCCTTCGTCGGGTTCAGCATCATGAATGGCGCCGCCCAGATCAGGAGCAGCACCGCCGCCAACCGAGGCGGGAATCAGACGCAGCGCTGTTGGCTTTTGCGAGATTACCGATTTGAACTCAGCGAAGAACAGGGTTGCCACATCGAACTGGCCCTCTTCAAAGAGCTTGAGCACCCTGGCGGCCACAGTCTGGGCGTGGGCGAAGTTCAGGGCCTTCACGCCGCGAAAATCAACCGCATCGACGAAGTACTTGCCATAAAGGCGCTTGAGCGAATCATTGCCTTTCTTGCCCACGGTGAAAATCTTCACTGTCTTGCCTTGGGCGACCAGTCTGTCGGCGTGCTCGCGCGCCAGCTTGGTGATGGAGGAATTGAACCCGCCGCAAAGCCCGCGCTCCGCAGTGGCGACCACGAGCAGATGGGTCTGGTCCTTGCCGGTGCCCGCAAGCAGAAGCGGCGCGCCGTCTTTTCCTTCCATGGCGGAGGCGAGATTGGCCAGCACCACAGCCATGCGCTCCGAATAGGGCCTGGCGGCGACAGCTGCTTCCTGGGCGCGGCGCAATTTCGCCGCAGCCACCATCTGCATGGCCTTGGTGATCTTGCGGGTCGCCTTGACCGAGGCGATACGGTTGCGAAGGTCTTTGAGACTAGCCATTGCCCCTCACTTTCCTCCCCCCGTTGCGGGGGAGGTGGCGCGAAGCGCCGGAGGGGGGCCTTGGCGCGAGTTCTGAAAGCAGACTTGCGCACCGCGCGGCCCCCTCCGCCTCGCGTGCCGCTCGGCACCTCCCCCGCAAGGGGGGAGGAAAAAGTTGTATGCCATCATCACGCGAAAGCTTTCGCGTAGGCGTCGACCCCGGCCTTGAGCTTCGGCATCATGGCGCTGGAAATTTCCTTCTCGGTGCGGATGGCATCGAGGATGTCCATGTGCTTGTCGCGGAAATTGCGCAGAAGCCCCTCTTCAAACGAGCGCACCTTGTTCACCGGCAGCGTGTCGAGATAGCCGTTCACACCGGCATAGATCGAGACCACCTGCTCTTCGACTTTCAGCGGCGAGAATTGCGCCTGCTTGAGAAGCTCGGTCAACCGCGCGCCGCGGTTGAGCATCTTCTGGGTGGCGGCATCAAGATCAGAACCAAACTGGGCAAAGGCCGCCATTTCGCGGTACTGGGCCAACTCGCCCTTGATCTTGCCGGCCACCTGCTTCATCGCCTTGATCTGGGCGGCAGAGCCCACGCGCGACACCGAGAGGCCGACGTTCACCGCCGGGCGAATGCCCTGGTAGAAGAGATCGGTTTCAAGGAAGATCTGGCCATCGGTGATCGAGATCACGTTGGTAGGGATATAGGCCGAGACGTCATTGGCCTGGGTCTCGATGATCGGCAAAGCGGTGAGCGAACCAGAACCCTGCTCGTCATTGAGCTTGGCGGCGCGTTCCAGCAGGCGCGAATGCAGATAGAACACATCACCCGGATAGGCTTCGCGGCCGGGCGGGCGGCGCAGCAAGAGCGACATCTGGCGGTAAGCCACGGCCTGCTTGGAGAGATCGTCATAGGCAATCAGCGCATGCATGCCATTGTCGCGGAAATATTCGCCCATGGTGCAGCCCGCGAAGGGCGCGAGATATTGCAGGGGTGCCGGATCAGACGCCGTGGCGGCGACGATGATGGAATACTCCAGCGCCCCATTGTCCTCAAGAATCTTCACAAACTGGGCAACAGTGGAGCGCTTCTGGCCGCAGGCCACATAGACGCAGTAGAGCTTTTCTTTTTCCGGGCCATTCTGGTGAATGGGCTTCTGGTTGAGAATGGCGTCGAGAATAATGGCGGTCTTGCCGGTCTGGCGGTCGCCGATCACCAGTTCGCGCTGGCCGCGGCCAATCGGGATCAAAGCGTCAATGGCTTTCAGGCCCGTGGACATCGGCTCATGCACGGATTTCCGCGGAATAATGCCCGGCGCTTTCACGTCGACGCGGCGGCGCTCGGTGGCAACAATCGGCCCCTTGCCGTCGATGGGATTGCCGAGGGGATCGACCACGCGGCCCAGAAGCCCTTTGCCCACGGGCACTTCAACGATGGCGCCGGTGCGCTTGACGGTATCGCCTTCCTTGATGTCGCGGTCATTGCCGAAAATCACGATGCCGACATTGTCGGTTTCAAGATTGAGCGCCATGCCGCGAATGCCGCCGGGAAATTCAACCATCTCGCCGGCCTGCACATTGTCGAGGCCGTAAACACGGGCAATGCCGTCGCCAACCGACAGCACCTGGCCGATTTCGGAAACTTCGGCTTCACGGCCAAAATCCTTGATCTGCTTTTTGAGGATTGACGAAATTTCAGCAGCGCGAATATCCATTAGCCGGTACCCTTCATGGCGATCTTGAGATTGGAAAGTTTGGTTTTAAGAGAATTGTCGAGCATCCTGGAGCCGACCTTGACAATCAGGCCGCCCAGAATAGAGGCATCGACTTTGGTGGAAAGCTGCACATCGCGGCCAATGGAAGCCTTGAGCGCTTCCTTGAGATCAATGATCTGGCCGGTTGACATTTCCTGGGAGGAGATGGCTTCAGCCTGCACTTCGCCCTTGGCGGTGGCATGGAGAACCTGGTAAGTGGCGATGATGGCGGAGATGGCGGCAAGCCTGCGGTTCTTGGCCACAAGTTTGAGGAAATTGAGCGTCATTTCGCTCAAGCCAGCGCCAATCCCTTCAAGGGCGGCAATCTGGTCCTGCGCCGAATAGACGGGGGAAAGCACCAGCCGCTTCAGTTCCGGCGAGGCCTCGATGGTGTTTTGAAACTGGGCCAATTCGGTGCCCACCGTTTCCACCCGGTTGGCCTCGGTCGCAAGCTGGAACAGGGCATTGGCATAGCGGCCCTGCACCCCGGAAACTGTTTGATCTGTTGTCGCCACAATCTGTCTTTCAAAAGCGCAAAGCCACACATGCGGCACCAGGGCCCAAGCCCTGCCGCGGGCGTGAGCTATCACAGTGCTTGGCAACTCGCAACGGGGTTTTTGACGGCGGATTGCCGCAAAGCAGCTCAGCGCAGCGCTTGGGCGCGGGCCACATGGCCCAATTGGTAGCGTTTCAGCCCCATGTCGGCCAGATCAGCATCAGAAAGTGCGGCCACCGTGTCGCGGGCCCTGTGATAGGCCCGCAACCGGCGACCGCGCGCCAGGCGCTCGGCGTATTTCTCAAACAGGTTCACTTGGCCACAGCCTCGCGCGCCAGCCGCCTGATATCAACGCGCGATATGCCAAGGTCGGCGAGGTCGCGGTTCGACAGGCTTTCAAGCTCAGAAATCGTGCGGCTATAACGCTGCCAGCGGGCGTAACGGGTTTTCAGAGTCTCGAACATGGGTTTTCCCCTTTGAATAGAC
>JANOTU010000365.1:0-2770 GCA_031416515.1 Hyphomicrobiales bacterium | reverse complement strand
TTTTTTGCCGCCTTCCAGCGTTGCGCCGAATTTCAGCCATTGCCAGATTTGCGAGCGCGAGATTTCAGCAGTCGCTGCGTCTTCCATCAGATTGTAAATGGGAACAGCCCCCCGGCCCCGAAGCCACGCCTCGATATATTGCACACCGACCCGAATATTTTCACGAAAGCCCGCCTCGGTCTTCGTGCCCTCGTGGATTTCGAGCAGCTCCTTCTGGCCCACTTTCACGTCACCTCGCATGACATCAAGCTGGTTGGGCCCGGGCATGAATTTGTTGAAGACCTCCAAGGCTACGGCCACCAGATCAGGATGCGCCACCCAGGTGCCGTCATGGCCGTTTTTCGCCTCGCGTTCCTTGTCGGCCTTGACCTTGTCGAGAGCGATTTGATTGGCCACCGGGTCCTTGCGGTTGGGGATTTGCGCTGCCATGCCGCCCATGGCGAAGCAGCCGCGCTTGTGACAGGTTTTGATCAGGAGCGCTGAATAGGCGGCGAGGAAGGCTTTCGACATCACCACTTGTGAGCGGTCGGGGAGCACAAAGTTCTTGTTGCTGGAGAAGGTCTTGATGAAGGAGAAGATATAATCCCAGCGCCCGCAATTCAACCCCGCCATGTGCTCGCGGAGTTCATAGATGATCTCGTCCATCTCGAAGGCCGCAGGCAGGGTTTCGATGAGCACCGTGGCCTTGATGGAGCCCAGCGGCAATCCCAGCAGGCTTTGCGCCAGCGTGAAAACCTGGTTCCACAGCCTTGCCTCCAGATGGCTTTCCATCTTGGGGAGATAGAAATAGGGACCGGAAGATTTGGCCTGCGCCGCCTTGGCATTGTGGAAAAAATACAGGCCGAAATCGAACAACCCGCCGGACACCGGCTTGCCATCCACCAGCATATGCGCCTCATCAAGATGCCAGCCCCTGGGGCGCACCATGAGGACAGCGGGCTTGGGGCCCATGGTGTATTGCTTGGCGGTGACGGGATCGGTCATCTCCATCCGCCCGCTCCAGCGGTCCATCAGATTGATCTGGCCACGGATCATGTTGTCCCAGAGCGGCGAGTTTGAATCCTCGAAATCCGTCATGAAGACCTTGGCGCCGGAATTGAGCGCGTTGATCACCATCTTGCGGTCGGTGGGGCCGGTGATCTCGACGCGGCGGTCCTGCAAGTCCGCCGGGATCGGGGCCACTTTCCAGGAGCCGGCGCGAATGGACGCGGTGCCTTCGAGGAAATCCGGCAGCATCCCCTTGTCGAAGAGCTTCTTGCGTTCCGCCCGAAGCGCCAGAAGGCGCAGGCGCTCCGGCCCGAAGGCGCGCTGCAACCGGGTGACGAAGTCGATGGCTTCCGGCGTCAGGACGCGGGCATAGTCTGGGTGATTTTTGGTGGTGAAGGAAACGCCCTTCGGAAGTTTGGTCATGTCGATTGTTCCCCTACAATGGATTTGAGTTTTTCTGGCAGTGGGCCTCCATAAGCCCAATCGAGCAATTCCACAGTGTGGATAATTGGCACACCCAGGCCCCGTTCCAACTGCGTGATGCAGCCGATATTGCCGGTGGCAACGACTTGCGGGCGGGTGGAATTGATGTTGGCCAGCTTGCGGCCCCGCAAGTTTGCGGCAATTTCCGGCTGGAGAATATTGTAAGTGCCAGCCGAGCCGCAGCAGAGATGGCCCTCCGGCACTTCGGCCACCTCAAAGCCCGCACGGCGCAGCAGCTTTTGCGGGGCCGTTTTGATTTGCTGGCCGTGCTGCATGGAGCAGGCGGAATGATAGGTGACGCGCAAGGCGTTCTTTGCTTCCGGCAAATCAAGCCCGCTGAGGAACTCTGAGACATCGCGGGCCTTGGCGCTGATGGCCTTGGCTTTTTGCGCGTAAGCCGGATCAAGCCGCAGCATGTGGCCGTAGTCCTTGATGGTGGTGCCGCAGCCAGAGGCCGTGATGATGACGTGCTCCACATCCGCTTTCGTCCACTGGTCCACCGAGCGCTTGGCCCTCGCCAGAGCGTCCGCCTCCTTGCCCATGTGATGGGTAAGCGAGCCGCAGCAGGCTTCCTCGCCTGAAACCACAACCTCATAGCCCAGTCTGGTGAGCAGGCGGATGGTGGCGGCATTGATGGAAGGCTCGATGACGCTTTGCACACAGCCCATGAGCAGGGCGACGCGGCCCTTCTTTTGTCCGGTCTTATAGGTTCCGGGTTGACCTGAAATCTCAGGCGGCACCAGGCGCTTGGGTACAAGGCTCAGCATCGCCCCCAGGCGCTGGCCCAGAACCGGTGCCAGCGGGGTCGCCAGCTTGGCCGCGATCAAAGCGAGGCGAAACAATCTGGGGCGCGGCATGGTGAAAGCCAGCATATTGCGGATGACGCGATCAAACAGGGGCCGCTGGTAGGTTTCCTCAACATGGGCGCGGGCATCGTCGATCAGGTGCATGTAGTTCACGCCCGATGGGCACGTGCTCATGCAGGAAAGACACGAGAGGCAGCGGTCGATATGTTTCACCGTCTCTTGGGTGGCGGCTTCGCCTTTTTCCAGCATGTTCTTGATGAGATAAATGCGGCCACGGGGGCTGTCGAGTTCATCGCCAAGCAGCACATAAGTGGGGCAGGTGGCAGTGCAGAAGCCGCAGTGCACGCATTTCCGCAAAATGGAATTGGCTTCCGCAATGCGCGGGGTTTCGAGTTGCGCAGGGGTGAAGGATGTTTGCATGGTTACAAACCTTCCTTCCCCCCTCGCGGGGGAAGGTGGATCGCAGCCCGCAGGGCTGCGGGCCGGATGAGGGG
>JANOTU010000364.1:0-8769 GCA_031416515.1 Hyphomicrobiales bacterium | reverse complement strand
CTGAAACCGTTTGAGGCCCGAGTTGACGGCTTCGCCCTGCCCCTGCATAGACGGGTCAAACTCATGGGATCATCAAATTTGGCAACTGGAACACCGGTTCTTTTTATAAATGGCAGCAGTTCTGTTTCGTTGTTTGGCCGCACCACGGCGGAGCGGTTGCGGCGGCAGTTTGACCGGGCAGGGGTTTCCAGTGTGGTGACACCAGTTGGTCATGATGGGCCGGTCATTGTGGTGCGCGCCGATGCTGTGCTCGACCAGCCGCTCATTTCCGTCCTGGTCAACACGCCGGGTCTGATGCTGATGGGCGAGGACAATGCAGCGCTCGCGGCGTGTGTGCAGGCGAACGATGTTGCAGCGGTGTGCGAGCTTCTCGCCAGCGGTAAAGCGGGCCTGGGTCTTGACGCGCGCAAGCCCGCCGATCTCGATGTCAAATTCTGGAAGGCGCTGCGCAAGCGCGAGACGCCTTATGCATTCACTGTGAACGAAACCAGCAAGGCCGCCACTGAATGGCGCATGTTCATGGGCACCTACAAGGGTGCGACCGACCTCATCACCAAGCATCTCTGGCCGGTGCCCGCCTTTCACGCCACGCGCTGGCTGGCGCCACGCGGCGTCACACCCAATATGGTGACAATGGTCGCCGCCATTCTCACGGTGCTCTCCTTCTGGCTGTTCTGGCGCGGCGACTTCGCCGCGGGCCTGGTGGCCGCATGGGCCATGACCTTTCTGGATACGGTGGACGGCAAACTCGCCCGCGTCACCCTCACATCCAGCAAATGGGGCGATGCTTTCGACCATGGCATTGACCTTGTGCATCCGCCCTTCTGGTATGTGGCCTGGGCGCTTGGCCTTGGCGCTTCCGGGCTGGCGCTGTCGCCCGCAACTTTCTGGTGGGTGATCACCGCCATCCTCGGCGGCTACGTTGTCCAGCGCGTCATGGAGGGCATTGCCATTGCCTGGCTGGGGCTGGAAATCCACATCTGGCGTGAAGTCGACACGCTGTTCCGGCAAGTCACCGCGCGGCGCAATCCCAATTTGATCCTGCTCACTTTAAGTGTGCTGATCGGCCAGCCTGACTGGGGCCTGATTGCGGTTGCGGCATGGACGGTGATCTGCCTGATCCTGCATGGGCTGCAGCTCGCGCAAGCAGCATCCGCCAGACGGCAGGGACCACTGACATCATGGATGACCGTGGGGTGAGCCAGCGAGGCCTCATCGTCAATCCCAGTTCCGGAAAACGCACCGGCAAGGGTCTGGCGCTGGCTGAGAAACTGCAATCCCGGATCACCGTGCGCGTGATTGAAAGTTTTGCACAGCTTCCCGGCTTCATTGACGAGATGGCGCGCGCTGGAGTCACCGATCTTTTCATCAGTTCGGGCGATGGCACTATTCAGGCCATCCAGACTGATCTGGCTGAGCGCAAGCCCTTCGCGCAATTGCCGCGCCTGGCGCTGTTGCCGCATGGCACCACCAACATGACGGCGGCTGACTTGGGGTTTCGCCTGCGCAATCTGGATGCGCTGGCCCGTTTCATCGAACATCATCAGCCTAACGAACTTGTTCACCGCCCCACCCTTCGCGCCGCCAACCCGCGCGATGGCAGGCCCCGCCACGGCATGTTTCTGGGCACCGGCGCAGTTTCGGAGGCCACGCTTTTTTGCCAGGAGGCCTTCAACGCCAAAGGTGTGAGCGGCAACTGGGCCAGCATAGCCACGCTGTTTTCCGCTTTGCGCTTCAACCGCCCACACGCCATTGAGGTTGAAACCCATGGCGGAAAAGTCTCCGGCGGCAATCAGCTTCTCATGCTGTCAACCACCTTGAAAAAACTCATCCTCGGCTCAAGGCCGTTCTGGGGCGGCGATAGCGCCCCCATCCGCACCACTGTCATCCCACATCCGGCGCCATCACTTGCGCGCTGGCTACTGCCCATCATGTATGGCGCGGAGACGCGCAAAATCGCCCCTGGCGCCATCAGCTTCGCATCAAGCGATCTGATGGTGCGCTCGCCTGTTTCATTCGTCATTGACGGTGAATTTTTTGATGGCCCGGAGAACAAACCCTTGCGCATCGAAACCGGCCCCATTTTCACCTATATCAGGGCCTGAATGGAAACGCTCGAAGACCTGATCACAGCAACACTTGCACAGCCGGTTCCGCGCGAGATCATCGCCATGGCCGATCATGTGCGGGCGAACCACGAAGGTGTTGTCGCAGTCCTCGCCTATGGTTCATGCCTGCGCGGTGTGGCCACATCTGAATCGTTGATTGATCTCTACGTGCTGACCAGCAATCTCATAGGTGTCAGCCGCAATGCTGTCTCCCGCATGGCCTGCGCTGTGGTTCCGCCCAATGTCCATTATGCCGAACTGGGCCAAACCCGCGCCAAATACGCCGTGCTGCCGCTAGCGCTATTCACCAAATGGATGCGCGCCGACAATCCCTATTTCTGGGCCCGTTTCGCGCAGCCAACAGCGCTTGTGTACGGCGCCTCGCCGCCGGTTGTCGCCGCCCTCTCAGAAGCCGTGCGCACCACGTACGCCAATGCCAGGGGTCTCGGTGAAACTGCTGATCCCCTTGCCGCCTGGGGCCAAGGCTTCGCTGCCACTTACGCCACAGAGCTTCGCGCTGAAACTGTTTCGCGCGCCGCATCCATCGTCGCCGCCAACCAAGACTATTACCGCAAAGCCGCGCTACTCTTGGGCGACATCGCGCCAGCTCCCGCCAACTGGCCCCTGCGCCGCATCACCGGCAAGCTCTGGTCCATCGCCCGCCTCACCAAGGCTGCCTTCACTTTCACCGGCGGCGCGGACTACCTCGCCTGGAAAATTGAGCGTCACTCGGGCCAGAAAATAGAACTCACCAACTGGCAAAGGCGCCACCCCATCATCGCCGGATTAACGCTCCTGCCAAAACTGCTGCGGCGCGGCGCGATCAGGTGAGTTATGCCGCAATCAGTGCTTTCGCCACAGCGACAGGATTTTTTTCAATCACTTTGAGATAGGCGCGAACAGCGCCATCTGGTTTTGACCGGCCCTGCTCCCAGTCCCGGATGCGCGCCGCGGTAAACCCAAACCGTGCCGCGAATTCATCCTGCGACAGCTTCAGCTTGTGGCGCATGGCTTTCACATCAATTTCAACCGGAACATGAATGCGGTAGGTTTTGGCATCAACACCGCCACGCGCAATCGCTTGCGCTTCCTTTGCCGCTTCAATCAAACGCTTGCCAAATTTGCTCATGTCCGCTTTCCTTTCATCAATCCAGCACGGTAGTCGTCCGCAATTGTTGCGACAACCAACTTCAACTCATTGCGCTCCGCCTTGGAAATATTTGCGCGCTCGCCTTTCGAGAGTGCCGCAAGCAAGAACACTGGCACATCGACCCCGCCGAAATATGTCACAATACGAAATCCTCCACTCTTGCCAAAACCTCTCCCGGCCAACCGGAACTTACGAACTCCTCCCGTTCCCTCAATGAGATCGCCAATGCGTGGATCGCTTGCGACTGCATGAATCGCCTCTTGGCATTCATCTGCAGTCATTCCCGCCGGCTTGACATCCCGAAGATAGGCGTTTGTCTCAACAACTGTGTGCACTCCGTATGTATACGGAATTTCCGTATAAGCGTCAATTGTGCCTACTGTTCAACGGCTGTTGAGCAGCCGCTCTCCCACGCAGCGCGCAGTTGACATGATGATCGGAGTTGAGGGAAGAGGGGAAAAAACCATTGTGCCTTTGCTGCTGCGTCCGTTTACCGGTCGGGGTTGATAGGTATTGTAAAGAGAATGCAGGATCCATGAATACAATGAACCAGGCGCGCGACAAGGAGGCAGCGCATCTTGATGCCGTGCAGTCCTTGCGCGATGCCAAGGCGCTACGCCTGCAACTCCTCAAGGATGAGTTGGCCGTCATTGTGGCCGCATCGCCCGAGGCGCGGGAGAACTTTGACCTTGGCCTGTCGCCAACCGAGCCGCAGCGCCTGTGGATTGATCTCATAACCTCGGTGGTCATGGAACCTGATCCCCGCACCTACCGGCTGGTGGAGGACCGCCATGGGGGCCGCGTGACACTTTTCAGCAGCACGGACCGCACTGAGATGATTGAGCGGATCAAAGAGCATATGGCTCACCGCATCATTTCACGCGAGCGCCGCATGACAGAATCAGAACACCAGGCGCAAAGCGATCCGGGCTATTCGACCGCAGCGCTGATCTTTGTCTGGCTGTGCGGCCTCGCGCTCGGCGTCGCCGGCGTCATGAGCCTGGTTATCTATATGAAAATAGTGGATATTTAAGCTGGCACCTCACGTTACAATTTGAAACAGCAATTGATTTAAGCCCAGCCCGCCGCCCTGCTAGAAAAAATCCAAGAAAAAACCGTAAAACGGACTGGGGTTAAGGCATGGCGGCGCTAGCGTTAAGGCAGGATATTCAAGGGGCGCGAGAACTGTCGCGCACCCCGCGCGGCAATCGTAATCGGGCACAGCGCCTGGGCGATTTCCAGACTCTGGCCGAAGGTTTGGACTATGCTGCCCAAGGGGCTACCGGATTCAATTTTTATTCGCCCCGAGGTTCCCTCCAGCATGTGATGACTTACGCGGATTTGCGCAAACAGGCGCTGTCGCTGGCTGCCAAGCTGTTGTCACTGGGCTTGAAGCGCGGTGACCGGGTGGCGGTTGTGGCCGAAACCGGGCCTGATTTTGTGGCCGTATTTTTCGCCTGCCAATATGCCGGGCTGATTCCCTGCCCGATGCCCTATTCCATGTATATTGGCGGCAAGGACGCTTACATCGAGCGCATCGCCGGAATGCTTCAGGCCGCCAAGGCCTGCGCGGTAATCGCAACAGAAGACTTGCAGCATGACATCCGCGAAGCAGCAGGCCGCGCTGACATTGGTCAGGTTCTCACCCACGCGGAACTGCTGGCGCTTCCGGAAAGCAACAAAAAGCTTGTGCCGTTTGGTGCTGGCGAAGATGCCTATATCCAGTATTCCTCGGGCTCAACCTCAAATCCCAAGGGCGTGCTGATCACCCAGGGTGCCATCACCACCAACACTCAAGGCATTCTCGCGGGGCTGCGCGTGACCCAGCAGGACCGGGCATTTTCCTGGTTGCCGCTCTATCATGACATGGGGCTTGTGGGCTTTTGCCTTGCCCCCATGATGGGCCAGGTGACGGTTGATTACATGGCGACAACCGCGTTTGCCCGCCGTCCAGCGCTTTGGCTCAAGCTCATGTCCGACAACAAATCGACGATCTGCTATTCGCCGTCGTTCGGTTATGATCTCGCCGCGCGCCGCATCAATGGCGAAGCGGTGACACTCGATTTGAGCAACTGGCGCGCGGCCGGCATTGGCGGCGACATGGTGCGCGCCGACGTGCTCCAGCAATTTGCGGCAACGCTCGCAGTATCAGGCTTTGACGCCAATTCCTTTGTGCCAAGCTACGGCATGGCGGAAACCACGCTGGCCATTTCCATCGCCGCTCCGGGCCGCGCCATCCGCATTGATACCGTTGAGCGTGACAGCTTGAAGCTGCGCGGTGTGGCCGTTCCAGCCGCCCCTTCGGAAACAGCGCGGAGTTTCGTGGTTTGCGGCAAGCCGATTCCTGGCTGCGATGTCGCAATCCGCAGCGAGCACGGCGTTGATCTCGGGGAACGCCAGGTCGGCCGTCTTTTTGTGAACAGCCCCAGTCTCATGTCAGGCTATTTTCATGATGCCGAGTCCACCGGCAACGCCGTGGATGCGGCAGGCTATCTCGATACCGGTGACATGGGTTACTGGCTGGACGGCGAGATCGTCATCACGGGCCGCGCCAAGGATCTGATCCTGCACAATGGCCGCAACATCTGGCCGCAGGACATTGAATGGGCCGCGGAACAAATCGAACCCTTGCGCTCGGGCGATGTCGCCTGCTTTGCGGTTGAGGGCGCCGATGGCTGCGACGATGTCGTGGTTCTGGTCCATTGCCGCTTGCACGAAGCAGCCGCCATCGAAGCGCTCCGCCGGCAAATTGCAAGCATCGTTCACCGCAGTGCCGGTATTGAATGCAAAGTGGTGATGGTGCCCCCCAAGAGCCTGCCCTTCACATCATCCGGCAAGCTCTCGCGCTCAGGCGCCCGCCAAAAATATCTCGCAGGCGAAATGGCCCTGGCCAGCGCGCCATAGTCCAACTTATGACCCAGACAATTGCCATAACCGGGGCCACGGGGTTTGCCGGGCGTCACACGGTTGCCGAGCTGCTCAAGCGTGGCCACACTGTCGTGGCGCTGGCGCGGAACCCTGCCAAGGCCGCACTGCCTGCGGGCGTCACTGTCATCGGCGGCGATCTGTCATCAGCGGACAAATTGGCGCAATTGGTGGCGAAAGCCGACGCTGTGGTGCATCTGGCAGGCCTCACCTCGGCTTTGAGTGAGGCGGAGTATTTCAGCGTCAACGAAGACGGCGCCCGCGCCATTGCCATGGCCGCCGCCACAGCCGGGGTAAAACGCTTTATCCACATCTCATCCCTGGCTGCGCGCGAACCGCACATCTCGCCCTATGCGCAAAGCAAGCTGGCAGGCGAGGCGGCGATACTGGCCTTCAAGGGCTGGTTTGACCTCCTCGTGCTGCGCCCGCCTGCGCTCTATGGCCCCGGCGACCGCGCAACTTTGCCGCTGCTGAAAACCCTGACTGCCCCCAAGGCTTACATTCCCAGCCATAAAGCCGCGCGGTTTTCCCTGCTGCATGTGGAAGATCTGGCGCGCATCATCGCCGACCAGATCGCCGCCACAACAACCGGCACACGCGAACTCAGTGATGGCAAGCCGGGCGGCTATGGCTGGGATGAGCTTGCTGCGCTCTCCGGGGCCGGGCGGGTCATCTATCTGCCCGAAGCCGTGCCGCGCATTGCGGCGTCCTTGGCGGAGAGCTGGGCGAAACTCACCCGAAAGCCCGGCATGATCAACCACAGCAAGATCTCTGAACTCTACCACGCCGATTGGGTGGCGCGCGAACCCAGCCTTGTGCCCCCTTCCGCGGTCACACTGCCGAATGGCCTGCCAGCGACACTTGAATGGTACCGCGCCGCTGGCTGGCTGCCGCGCACCAAGGCGGCCACACGATGACCGAAATCGAAGCCCATATCTGCAAGCTGCTTGAACCCTTCAACAGCAATGGGACCCTGCTTGGCGCCACAACTGACATTTCCACTGATCTCAACATCGATTCCGTCACCGTCATGGATTTCATCATGGAGGTTGAGGACCATTTCGATGTTGAAATCTCCCTCAACATCCTCGCCGAAATCCGAACCATCGCTGACCTTGGCCACGTCATCGAAGCCCGCAAAAAGAAAGCCTGACAATGATTGACCTCTTCGACAAGCTCCGCCCCATCGCCGCGCGCTTTGAGCGCATGATGGAAATGGGCGTGAACGCGGTTGGCGTCACCAATGATCAGATGCTCTCGCCCACCCGCGCCATCATCAATGGCAAAGAAACCATTCTCGCTGGCACCAACAACTACATGGGCATCACCTTTGATCCCGACTGCATCGCGGCGGGCCAAGAGGCGATGACGAAATTCGGCACCGGCACCACGGGTTCGCGCATCGCCAACGGCACCTACGCCTTGCACCAGGAACTGGAAGCGGAACTCGCAACCTTCCTGAACCGCGAGCATTGCATCGTCTTCACCACCGGCTATCAGGCCAATCTCGGCATGATGGCGGGGCTGGCCGGCCCCAAGGACACGATCTTCCTCGACTCGGATTCGCATTCCTCAATCTATGATGGCTGCACGCTGTCCGGCGCCAGGCTGGTGCGCTTCCGCCATAACGACGCCACCGATCTCGACAAGCGCCTCGCCCGTTCCGAAAACGAAGACGGCGGACGTCTCGTCGTGCTCGAAGGTATCTATTCCATGCTGGGCGACCGCGCCCCTCTGCCCGATTTCATCGCGGTCAAGAAAAAGCACGGCTTCCAGCTGCTCGCTGATGAGGCGCATTCCTTTGGCGTGCTCGGCTCCCATGGCCGGGGCCTGGCGGACGAGCAAGGTGTCGAGGACGACATCGATTTCATTGTCGGCACATTTTCCAAAAGCATTGGCGCCATTGGCGGCTTTGGCGCCGGCAATCATCCGATGTTTGAACTTCTGCGTTACGCCATGCGCCCTTACATGTTCACCGCCTCGTCCTCACCCGCATCAATCGCCACCTCGCTTGCAGCGGTGAGGAAACTCGCCGCCGAACCCTGGCGGCGCGAGCGCCTGCGCGAAAACTCCGCCCGACTGTTCAACGGCTTCAAGGCGCTTGGCCTCAACATGGGCTGCGATGTGGTCAGCCCTGTCATCGCCGTCAAATGCGCCGATGAACCCAGCACTATCGGCATGTGGAATGCCCTGCTGCAAGCAGGCGTCTACGTCAACATCGCCCTCCCCCCCGGCACCCCCAACAAACTCTGCCTCCTCCGCTGCTCAGTCTCTGCTGCCCACACCGACACCGAAATCGACCGCATCATCGAACTCTTCGCCAGTGTGGTGGCGGTGCAGAACCAGGCACAAGTCGTGAATGGGTAAGCGATTATGCCTGTAATCAGATGAAAGGCCCTCGACCTTCTTCCCCTTCTCCCGCCTGCGGGAGAAGGTTGGGATGAGGGTGCATCAAAGCCACGCGGCAGTGTCGAGATCAGGCAAAAAATCGCAGCGCCAGCATCAAGCCGGCTGCGCCGAGCGCAGCGCCGCCGGCATGCGGTGGCCCGACACCGCGCGGGCCCGCTGCCGGCGCAGCGCGACATA
>JANOTU010000363.1:0-3290 GCA_031416515.1 Hyphomicrobiales bacterium | reverse complement strand
GGCGCCACCGACAGCGAGGCCCTGATGCTGGCAGGCGATCAGAACATCGTCGAAATCCAGTTCACCGCCCTGTGGCGCATTGCCAATCCGGAACAGTATCTCTTCAACATTGAATTGCAGGAAAGCATGGTTCGCGCCGTGGCGGAGAGTGCGATGCGCGAGGTCGTGGGACGCACCACTGCCGAGGAAATCCGCACCACCGGGCGCCTATCAGCCCAGGATCAAGTGCGCCAGATCACCCAAGCGACCCTTGACAGCTATGACGCCGGCATCACCATCACCGCCGTCAACCTCGAAAAGGCTGATCCGCCCAAGCAGGTGATCTCGGCCTTCGAAGAAGTGCAGCGCGCTGAGCAGAATCAGGCCCAGCTCATCAACGAAGCCGATCAATACCGCAACCAACGGGTGCGCCTGGCGGAAGGCGAAGCGGCCAAGCTGGTTGAAGACGCCAAGGCCTATAAATTCCGCGTGGTGGCCGATGCGCAAGGCGAGGCCGCGCGCTTTGTCTCGATCTACAATGAATACAAGGTGGCCAAGGACGTGACCCGCGAGCGGATTTTCCTCGAAACCATGGAGCAGATTTTGGCGCAATCCAACAAGGTGATCATTGAAGGCGGGCAGAATGGCTCAGGGGTTGTGCCCTATCTGCCACTCCCTGAAATCCAGAAGCGAGCCGATCAGCCGGTCACGGGAGGAACGCAATAATGGGCGCTTTCAAAACCATTGGCGGCATTGTGCTCGCAGCAATACTCGTCGTCGCCTACATGTCCTATTTCGTGGTGGATGAGCGCAAAAAGGCGCTGGTGTTACGCTTTGGCGAAATCAACCGCATCGTTGAAGACCCCGGCATCTATTTCAAGCTGCCGATCGCTGATGATGTGGTGCTGATCGAAGACCGCAAGGTGATTTGGGAAACGCCTGACAAGATTGTCCAGGTGGTCGATGGTCGGCGCTATGTGGTTGACACCTTGACCATCGCCCGCATTGCTGACTCGCAGAAGTTCCGTCAGACGGTGGGCGCTGACATGACGAGGGCGCGCATGCGCATCGAGACCCGGCTTGATTCAGCGCTTCGCCAAACCTATGGCCGGCGCAATTTCGACGCCGCCCTTTCCAAGGACCGCGCCGTGATGATGAAGGAAATCCACGAGCTGGTGCGCACTGAAGCGCTGGCGCTGGGCATCGAGATCGTCGATGTCCGCATCCGCCGCACCGACCTGCTCGACGACGTGCTCGACGACACCTACAACCGCATGGCGTCCGAGCGCAAAGCCGAAGCCGCAGATCTTCGCTCCAAGGGCGAAGCGACCAAGACCCGCATGGTGGCCGAGGCCGACCGCACTTACACCGAGAAGATCGCCGGCGCGCGCAAGCAGTCCGAGATCATCCGCGGCGAAGGCGACGCTGACCGCAACAAGGTGTTCGCGGCGGCGTTCCAGCAGGACCCTGAGTTCTTCGGTTTCTACCGCTCGATGCAGGCCTATGCGCGCAGCCTTGGCACGCAGGGAACCACATTGGTGCTCAAGCCTGATTCCGAATTCTTCAAGCATTTCGGCACGCAGAAGCCAGCGCCTGTTCCGTGATGGCGGAATTGCTGATGGCCCTCGGTCTCGTTTTCGTGATCGAGGGCCTTCTTTATGCCTTGGTTCCGGGGCAACTCAAGGCCATGCTGATGGCCATGAAAGACGCAAGCGATGACCAGCTGCGCCTGGGCGGGGTTGTCGCCATTGCGCTGGGTGTGGTGATCGTCTGGGTGGTGAAAAGCGTAAGTGGATAGAATTCCCCTTCCCCTCGCGGGTGAAGGAAGTAAGATGGCAAGATAATCAAACGGAGACGGCGAAATGATTGGACGGCGTGGAATTTTACGGGGCGCCCTGGCGGGCGGGCTGATGCTGGGCGCTGCGGCGCAGGCACAGGACTTGCCATCGGTCGCGGATCTCGCTGACCGGCTACTTCCCTCAGTGGTTGAAATCACCGTGGAAACCAAAGGTAACGGACCTGTTCCCAATCTGCAGATTCCTGAGCTTCCCGACAATTCGCCGTTCAAGGAATTTTTCGACGATTTCTTCAAGAAGCAGCAACAGGGCCAGGGCCCCGGCGAGCAGCCGCGCAACTTGACCTCCATGGGCTCGGGCTTTGTGATTGATGGCGCAGGCCTCATTGTCACCAACAACCATGTGGTGGAAGGCGCCGAAGCCATTGAGGTTCATTTTCAGGATTCAACTGTGCTCAAGGCCGAACTTGTGGGCCGTGATCCCAAGACCGATCTCGCGGTGCTGCGCGTCAAGCCCACCAAGCCCCTGCCGGTTGTAGGCTTCGGCGACAGCGACAAGCTGCGTATCGGCGAATGGGTTGTGGCCATCGGCAATCCCTTTGGCCTGGGCGGCTCAGTGTCGCTGGGCATTGTCTCGGCCCGCAACCGCGACATCAATGCCGGGCCTTATGATGATTTCATCCAGACGGACGCTGCCATCAACAAGGGCAATTCCGGTGGCCCCCTGTTCAATCTCAAGGGCGAGGTCGTGGGCATCAACACGGCGATCTTCTCGCCAACCGGTGGTTCTGTGGGCATCGGCTTTTCCGTGCCCGCCAACACCGCCAAGGGCATTATTGATCAACTGGTGAAATACGGCGAAACGCGGCGCGGCTGGCTGGGTGTGAAAATCCAGTCGGTGACCGATGATATTGCCGAGAGCATGGAAATGGGGGCACCCCGCGGCGCTCTCATTGCTGATGTCACCAAGACCGGCCCCGCCGAAAAAGCCGGGATCGAGGCTGGCGATGTGGTGATTGAGTTCAACGACCGCGCCGTTGGCCAGATGCGCGATCTGCCGCGCATTGTCGCTGAAACCGAGATCGGCAAGAAAGTGACTGTGAAGCTGCTGCGCAAGGGCAAGGAAGTGATTGTGACGGCCGAGGTGGGCCGCCTCGAAGACGGCGAAAAGCTGGTGGCCACGCAAGAGGGCGCGCCCAGCGGGTCAGCGCCAGCCGTGGTCACCGTGCTGGGCATGACGGTCACCACGCTCACCGATGAACTCCGCGCCAAATACAGTGTTGATGCCGAAGTGAAGGGTGCTGTCATCACCGAAGTCGCCGCCGAAGGCCCTGCCGCCGACAAACGCCTTGGCCCCGGAGACGTGATCACGGAAGCGGGCGAGAAGGAAGTAACTGGTGCTGCCGACATCTCCGCGCGGGTTGAGGAAGCCGAGAAGGCGGGCAAGAACTCCGTGCTGCTGCTGGTCTCCAAAGGCGGCAAGCAGGCGGAGATGCGGTTTATCGCGCTGAAGCTG
>JANOTU010000362.1:0-6687 GCA_031416515.1 Hyphomicrobiales bacterium | reverse complement strand
TGAACTGGTCGGCCTATGAGGACATCGCGCAATTCTTCACGGAGGATGTGAAAGAAATCGACGGCGTCAAGATCTATGGCCACATGGACTACGGCAAGCGCGCTCCTGATCTCGGCTGGCGCATGACCGACGCCTGGCTCTCGATGGCGGGCGCTGGCAGCGCTGGCGAGCCCAACGGCGTTCCCATCGACGAATGGGGCATCCGCATGGAAAAGGGTTCTTGCAACCCCTCGGGCGCTTCCGTGACGCGCGGTGGTGAAACCAATGGCCCGGCCTCGGTCTATGCCATTGCCAAGTGGGACGAGTGGCTGCGGAAATACGCACCCCCAGGTGCTGCTGACTACGACTTCTATCAGTCGCTGCCGGCGCTCTCCCAAGGCAACGTGGCCCAGCAGATTTTCTGGTACACGGCTTTCACCGCCTCGATGGTGGCCCCGAAGGCTGACGGCAACAACACCGTTGACGACAAGGGTGACCCGCTGTGGCGCATGGCTCCCTCGCCGCATGGTGTCTACTACAAAGACGGCCAGAAGGTTGGCTATCAGGACGTGGGCTCCTGGACCATCCTGAAATCGACCCCCGTCGACCGCGCCAAGGCCGCCTGGCTCTATGCGCAGTTCGCTGTGTCGAAGACTCTGGACGTGAAGAAGAGCCATGTTGGCCTGACCTTCATCCGCAACTCGACCGCAAATCATGAGTCCTTCACGGAGCGCGCGGCGAAGCTTGGCGGACTGGTTGAGTTCTACCGCTCGCCCGACCGGGTGCGCTGGTCGCCAACCGGCATCAACGTGCCGGATTATCCGAAGCTGGCTCAGCTTTGGTGGCAGCAGATCGGCGACGTGAACTCTGGTGCCTTCACCCCGCAAGAGGCCATGGACCGCCTTGCCGGTGAAATGGACCAGATCATGGCCCGCATGCAGGCCGCTGATGAAGCCAACAAGACCTATGGCGGCTGTGGCCCCCGTTTGAACGAGCCCAAGGACGCGAAAGAATGGCTCGGCAAGGCCGATGGCCCCAAGGCCAAGATCGAAAACGAAAAGGAACAGGGTGTTACGATTCCTTACGATGAAATCATCAAGCAATGGGCCAAGAAGTAAAACGGCGGGGCGCGTTCTTGTGAACGCGCCCCATTCCTTTCAACACCATGTCACTCGAACTCAAAGCCATCACCAAGCGCGTCGGCGCGGATACGCATATCCACGAGACTTCGCTGACGCTTGAAGAAGGCACGTTCAACGTGCTCCTCGGCACGACGCTGGCGGGCAAGACCACGCTGATGCAGTTGATTGCCGGCATCCAGAAACCGAGCAGCGGCGAGATCTGGCACAAGGGGCGCGATGTCACCCGCGTGGCCGTGCAAAGCCGCAATGTGTCGATGGTCTATCAGCAATTCATCAACTATCCCAATTTCAATGTGTTCGACAACATCGCCTCGCCCTTGCGCGTCGCCGGCATGGACAGGCTTGAGATCGAGCGCCGTGTTGGCGCTGCGGCTGACCTCATGCGGCTCTCGCCGATGCTGAAGCGCAAGCCCTCAGAACTTTCCGGGGGACAGCAGCAAAGGACCGCCATTGCCCGCGCGGTGGTGAAAGACAGCGACATCATCCTGCTCGATGAGCCGCTCGCCAATCTCGATTACAAGCTCCGCGAGGAACTCCGCGAGGAATTGCCCAAGCTGTTTGCAGGGCGCAATGCGATTGTGGTTTATGCAACCACAGAGCCCACCGAGGCGCTGCTGTTTGGCGGCAATACGGCGACGATGCATGAGGGGCGGATCACCCAGTTCGGGCCGACAGCGCAGGTTTATCGCAAGCCCAAGGATCTGGTCTCAGCCCAGGTGTTCTCTGATCCCCCCATCAACACCGCGAAGATTGTGAAGCGCGGGTCTGAGATCGAGATTTTTGACGGCATCAAATGGCCCGCAGGCAAGGCCGCGACCGGCCTTCCTGACGGGAATTATACCATCGGCATCAGGCCGCATAACATAGCACCCCAAGGCCATGGGAAAGCGGTGGGCGCGGTTGAGGGGCGGGTGCTGGTGACGGAATTGTCTGGTTCTGAAAGTGTCATTCATTTTGATGTGGGCGGCAAAACCTGGGTGTCGCAGGCGCATGGGATACATCCCTTTGAAGTGGGATCGACCACGCGGTTGCAGGTGGATATCGACCAGAGCCTGTTCTTTGGCGCGAATAACGAGTTTGTGGCATGAGGGCTTCTTTCCTTTCTTCCCCTTCTCCCCTCGCGGGAGAAGGGGGCGCGAAGCGCCGGATGAGGGGGCGGTTCAGCATGCTCAACCATTCAGACTCGGCTCACCGCCCCCTCATCCGTCTCGCGCCCAAGAAAGAGGGCGCGAGCCACCTTCTCCCGCGCGGGGAGAAGGGAAGGTTTCACCATGGCTAAGATCACGCTTGAGAATTTGCGCCACAGCTATAGCGCCGCGCCCAAGTCCGATGATGATTTCGCCTTGAAGCGCATGTCGCTCGATTGGGCCGATGGCGGGGCGTATGCGCTGCTGGGGCCAGCGGGCTGCGGGAAGACCACGCTGTTGAATTTGATTTCGGCGCTGCTGGTTCCAACCGAGGGCAGGATTCTTTTTGATGATGTGGATGTCTCGAGCGCCACCCCTGAACAGCGCAACATCGCCCAGGTGTTTCAATTTCCGGTGATCTACGACACCATGACGGTTTACGACAATCTCGCCTTCCCCTTGCGCAACCGGGGGATTGGCGAGGCGGAAGTTGACAAAAGGGTGCGCGACATCGCTGAGATGCTTGATCTCTCGAAAACCCTCAAGAACCGCGCCTCGGGCCTCACGGCTGACGGCAAGCAGAAGATTTCGCTGGGGCGGGGGTTGGTGCGTTCCGATGTCAATGTCATCATGTTTGACGAGCCGCTCACGGTGATTGACCCGCATCTCAAATGGCAGCTACGCTCCAAGTTGAAAGAACTGCACCAGCGCATCCGCCGCACCATGATCTATGTGACCCATGACCAGACCGAAGCGCTCACCTTTGCTGACCAGGTGGTGGTGATGAACAATGGCGAGATCGTGCAGACGGGAACGCCAATTGAACTCTTCGAGCGGCCCATGCACACTTTTGTCGGCCACTTTATCGGCTCGCCGGGCATGAACGTGCTCCCCTGCGACGTGAAGGGCGGCGAGGCATTCTTCGCGGGCCAGATGATCGCTACGGCAAATGCGAGAAATTACCGGGGCAGCGGCGCGCTTGAGCTGGGGGTCAGGCCAGAGTTTGTGACATTCGCTGACAGCGGCATTGCCGCTGATATTGTGAAGGTGGCTGATGCCGGGCGCTTCCGCATTGTGGAAACCCGCGCGGCCACACGCAGCATCAAGCTCCTCGTGCCGGAGGGCGATCCTATCCCCGAGGGCCGCGCTCATCTGGCGTTCGATCCGCCGCACACCCAAGTGTATGAAAACGGCTGGGTGGTGGCATGAACAAGATCCACAACAACAAGGCCTGGTGGCTGGTGCTGCCGGTCTTCATCATGGTGGCGTTCAATGCGCTGATCCCCTTGATGACGGTGGTGAATTACTCAGTCCAGGAGAGCTTCGGCAACAACGAATTCTTCTGGTCCGGCACCATCTGGTTCGAGCAACTCCTCGCCGATGATCAGTTTCATGATTCACTGATGCGGCAAATCGCCTTCACCGCCATTGTGCTTTTCATCCAGATTCCGCTAGGCCTTGGCATTGCGCTGTGCATGCCGCGCAAGGGCCCATGGGTTTCCGTGTGCCTTGTCTTGATGGCGCTGCCGCTGCTGATCCCGTGGAATGTGGTGGGCTCGATGTGGAACATCATGGCGCTGCCTGACATTGGCTTATTGGGCAAGGGTCTGAACGCGCTTGGCATTCCCTTCAACTACACGCGCCAGCCGATCGCCGCGTGGTTCACGCTCATTCTCATGGATGTGTGGCACTGGACCTCGCTGGTGGTGCTGCTGTGCTATGCCGGGCTGGTGTCGATCCCGGATGCTTATTATCAGGCCGCGATGGTGGACGGGGCCAAGCCCTGGGCGGTGTTCCGCTACATTCAACTGCCCAAACTCAAGCACGTGCTGACCATCGCTATCCTCCTCCGCTTCATGGACAGTTTCATGATCTACACCGAGGTCATCGTGCTCACCGGCGGCGGGCCGGGCAGCGCCACCAAGTTCCTCTCCATCGATCTGGTGCAGAAAGCGCTGGGCGGATTTGATCTGGGCCCTGCGGCGGCCATGTCGATTGTCTACTTCCTGATCATCCTTCTCATGAGTTGGCTGTTCTACACCCTCATGATGCGCAACGAGGCGCAGTGATGAGGGGGGTTCACAAGCGCTTAGTTCCCCTCTCCCTTGGGAGAGGGAGGGGCCCATTGCCCTTGCAATGGGAGGGTGAGGGGAAACCGGACTCTAATATTTACGCGCTGTTTCCCCTCATCTTCCCATCGCAAGAAAGAGCGATGGGCCCCTTCTTCTCCCGAGGGAGAAGAGAAGAAAGAACGCTGCCATGAAACGCTATGTTCCCCTCATCTACATCATCTTCCTGATGCTGCCGATCTATTGGCTGCTCAACATGTCGTTCAAGACCACCAATGAAATCCTCGGCGGCTTCACCGCGTTCCCGCGTGAATTCACGCTTGCCAGCTACCGCACCATTCTCACCGATCCCACCTGGTACAACACCTACATCAACTCGCTCATCTATGTGGGCCTCAACACGCTGTTCTCCATCGCCGTGGCGCTGCCTGCGGCCTATGCGTTTTCGCGCTACCGGTTCCTGGGCGACAAGCATTTGTTCTTCTGGCTGCTTTCCAACCGCATGGCCCCGCCGGCCGTGTTCGTGCTGCCCTTTGTGCAGCTTTATTCAGCGGTGGGAATATTCGACACGCACATCGCCGTGGCTTTGGCGCACACCCTGTTCAACATTCCGCTGGCTGTGTGGATCCTCGAGGGCTTCATGTCAGGTGTTCCCAAAGAGCTTGACGAGACGGCCTATGTCGATGGTTATTCCTTCCCGTCTTTTTTCGTGCGCATTTTCATTCCCACGATCTCAGCGGGTATTGGCGTGGCGGCGTTTTTCTGCTTCATGTTCTCCTGGGTGGAAATGCTCCTCGCCAAGAACCTCACCTCGGTCGCGGCCAAGCCAATTGTGGCGGCGATGACCAAGACAGCGAGCGCCTCTGGCTATGAGCTGGGGCTGCTTGCGGCGGCGGGCGTGCTCACCATCATTCCCGGCGCCATCGTGATTTATTTCGTGCGCAATTATATCGCCAAGGGCTTCGCCCTGGGCCGCGTGTAGGAGGCGAGCTCATGGATTTTCTCTCATGGATGGCCTGGACCTGGCCCACGGCTGGCTTCTTCGTCTTCATCTTCGCTTCCATCGCCGCCATGGGGGCGTGGGAATATTACGTCCCCGGAGGCTCCCCCCGCCACGGCATATTCGGCCTGGACACCACAAGGGGCGACCGCCTGTTCATCACGCTCCTCGGCTCCGCCTTCATCTTTTTGGCCTGGCTGGCCTTTTATGGCACACCACTTTGGGGCGGGCTGGCGCTGGCGCTGATCTGGGGGTTTATCGTGTTCAAATGGGTCTGAATTGACGGCTGCCAACGGGGTTCTGACTTTACGGTCCTTGCTTGATCATGAGTCGCGCAAAAGCGATGCGCGCGGCTTCCGGCTGGCGCATCACCTGTTCCTGATGATCGGCGTTGGCAATGCGGTCATCGATACCTTGCGCCAGCAACCCATGTCGCAGGCGCTGATGACAGGAATTGCGCTGCTGGTCGGCGCTTTCTTCATGGCAGAATGGCTGGCCCGACTGGCAATGGCGCCGGCGAAGGTGAATTATCTCGTTTCTTTTCTTGGCCTGATTGATCTGGCGGGGGCCTGGTGCATCCCCCTGGCGGTGGCGGCTGGCCTGACTGCCGAAGAGGTTTCCATCGCCGGAATGGTGTGGACACTGAAGTCGATCCGCCATGTCCCCGGCTTTGCCCTGATTGGCCGGGTGCTGCACAATGAGCTTGGCACCCTGCTCAGTGTGCTCGCGGCCTTCGCCATGGCGATGCTGCTGGCCAGCACGGCGGTGTATGTTCTTGAAAGGGAAATGCAGCCCAATACCTTTGGCTCGCTTCCTGCGGCCCTATGGTGGTGCGTGGTGACGTTGACAACGACCGGCTACGGCGATGCAGTTCCCGTCACCGCTCTTGGCCGCATCATCGCTGGCATGGTGATGATCCTCGGCATTGCCATTCTCGCCATGCTGGCGGGCATTCTCGCCTCGGGCTTTGCCGCTGAAATCAGGCGGCGCGATTTTCTGCAGAACTGGAACATGGTGGCCAGCGTGCCGCTGTTCAAATCCCAGGGCGCTGCCGTCATCGCCGAAGTGGCGCGGCGCCTGCGCCCCAGGCGCCTCGCTGCGGGCGCTGTGCTGGTGCGCAAAGGCGATCCCGGCGACTGCATGTATTTCATTGTCGAGGGCGAGGTGGAGGTGGCGGTGCGGCCCCAGCCGGTGCGTCTTGGCGTGGGGGCGTTTCTGGGCGAAATGGCCCTGATCAGCGGCGCCCCGCGCAATGCCACCGTCACCACGCGCGCTCCCACGCAGTTGCTGATACTCGACATCGCCGATTTCCGCGAACTCGCCGGCAAGCACCCGGAAATGACCTGCGCCATCGAAGCCGAAGCCGCAAG
>JANOTU010000361.1:0-1541 GCA_031416515.1 Hyphomicrobiales bacterium | reverse complement strand
GGACACGGGCCGCGTGTCATTCGTTGCCAATCTCCGCGCCGATCATGCCCTGTCCCCGGATTTGATCGCCAGGGGCAGAACCGGTGCCAGGCTGCACACCGCGCTGGGCCGCGCCCGCCGCCGCGAATTTGGCGCGGTCATGAACAATTACCAAACCATCACCGCTGCATCCGTCACCTGGTATGCGGAGGCCGATGCGGAGGCGGTGCGCGCCCTCCTGGCGAATGTGCATTTCATCGGCAAGCGCCGGGCCTCGGGCTTTGGCGAAGTTGCGGATTGGCAAATCGAGCCCGGCGATAGCGATGGCATCACCGGCCCGTTTGGCGAGCCGCTCCGCCCCGTGCCCGCTGCAATGTTCAAGGGCGACACATCGCACCCCCTCATTGATGCGGCATGGCGGCCCGCTTACTGGCACCCGGCCCACCGCGCCGCATGCTACGCGCCGCCGGGACTGGGCGGATGAACACCTATGAATTCTTCAATGAATGTTTCGGCCGCCATCTGGTCAATCAGTCCGGCGCGCCGCATGAAGCCGCATGGCGGGCGCTGTCGGCCAACCACAGCCTCGCCAAGGGCGGCCAGAACCGCATCACCAGCGGATGGGCGATTGTGCGGCCCGGCCGCTCCAGCTTGCAGCAGAAGCTGGCCTGCCCCGCTTTCCAATATGACGACCGCCAGCGTTTCGCGGCTTTTGCCGATGAACTGGCGCGTTGGGATGGCTCGCCGCGCATCTTCATCACCTTCGACAAGGCCCCGGTGCCCATTTCAAACCTCTTCATCACCTATGATTTGCGCGCCGTGCGCATCTGCTCTCCAGGCGCAGTTGAAACCTTCAACCACCAGGCCGAGCCCGGGAAGGCAGCGGGGCTGTTTCACAAGCTGATATGGAAGCAAAGGAGCAAGACAAATGCTTGACCATGCCATCGCCAAGCCGCCCTCCCTGCAAGGCTACGCCCTGCACCGCCTGGTAGAGGCGCTCGCGCCGGGCGGGCGGGTCCTGTTCGCAGATTGCGGGGATCACATCATCGTCCGCTCCGCCATCCCGGTCACCGAAAGCGGCAAGCCCCCCCGGCGGGTGGAAGCCGGCGGCATCGCCGGATTTGAGCTTCGCGCCTGTGTCAGCAAAAAACGCAAAGGCAAGCACGTTTATTTCAGAAAGGATGACTGGCGCTCGCGCCATGATTGGCTGCGGGCCAAGGGCGTCCAGCATGGCTTCGAGGTGCTGGCCGTGCATTGTGTCGCCGCCATGGCCTCCATTGATGATGGCAAGGGCCGCCGCTTCACCGTCGACCAAACCAATTTCACCGGCATTCTGCGCGTCGCCGACACGGAAAAATTCACCATCGCCCTCAGTGCGGGAATCGGCAGCGTCGCCCGCGCTTTCGGTTTTGGCCTGCTGGTCATCTGAAACAAGTCTGGAAAGGCAAGGGAAGCAGTCATGGACATCATCATCAATTCAACCATCAGCACCGTGGGGCCATTGTCACTGCGCATGCCTGTGGCGAAGGGGGGGCGCGACAATAAGTATCTGAACTTTCCGG
>JANOTU010000360.1:0-3663 GCA_031416515.1 Hyphomicrobiales bacterium | reverse complement strand
TAAACCTTGAAATCAAGGACAACGAGTTCTTCGGCATTTTTGGCCCCCCCTCCTCTGGCAAGACCAGTATCCTCAAGATCATATTGGGATTGCTTGAGCCAAGCGGCGGCGTCGTTCTGATCGACGGCAAGAATGTCGCTGGCCTCGGCGCCGACAAGCGCGACCTCGCCATGGTGTTCCAGAATTTAGCGCTGTTCCCGCATATGACGGCACGCCAGAACATTGTTTTCCCGCTCGAAGAGCGGAAGATTTCCTCTGACAAGATCAGTGCGCGGCTCGACGAGGTGGTGAAGGTGTTGCACATCGCACACATCCTGCACAAAGTTCCCGCCCTCCTCTCCGGCGGCGAGCGCCAGCGTGTTGCCCTCGGCCGGGCCTTCGTGCGCGAGCCCAAGGCATTCTTGCTCGATGAACCCATCGCTGCGCTGGATGCGAGATTGCGCGAGGAAATGCGCGTGGAACTCAAGCGCCTCCAACGCGAGAATCGTCATACCTTCGTGTACGTCTCGCATGATGAAGAAGAAGTGCTGAGCATCGCCGACCGTGTCGCCATTGTTATCGGCGGCGAGATCGTGCAAGTGGGCACACCCGACGAGATTTATGACTTTCCCAACAGTATTCCAGTAGCCACCCTCGTGGGCTCGCCTCCCATGAATATTTTCGAAGGCCAGTTGGAGGGCACTGATGCGCGCTTCCGCTGCGATCTCCACGGCCTGAATTTCAGCGTCGGCTCGCTTGCCAGCGAGTACCGGGGCAATGCCAAGCTCGGTGTGCGGCCAGAACACTTCACCATCGCGGCATCTGCCGGCCAGGGTGTGTCCGGCAATGTGATGGCCGTTGAGCCACTTGGTGCCTTCACCATTCTCGACATTGACGCCAAGGATCAGGTCATCAAGGTGCGCATCCCCGGTCAGCTAAGTTTCGCCATGGGCGATGCTGTGGGACTCACTTTCGATCCGGCTGTAACTCACATCTTCAACAACGAAGGCTGCTCTGTGGCCCGCATCGCCAGCTGATGAGCCAGCCTGCGCTCGAACTAAAACTTCGTCGGCCACTTCGGGTCTTTGAGTTCCACCGGATAGGCAATCGCGTAATCCAGCGGCGGCTGCACCACGTATTTGCGGTCGAAGGCCAGCCAGTTGTAGGGTTCGCCGGAGCGGACGATATAGGGCCAGTCGGGATGGGTGAAGCTTTGGCGGCCGATGGCCACCATGTCGCCGCTTCCTGATGTGAGGCAGGACTCGGCTTCCACGCCGTCAGCTATGCCGCCATTGGTGATCACGGGGAGGCCGGAGGCTTTGCGGATCACGCATGGCATGGGGGTTTGGGAGTTGGGATCGCGGTTGTCGCGCCAGCCGAAACTGGACCAGTGCAGGGCGTCCACCGCCATGCCTTTCATGGCGTGGCCGATGGCTTTGGCGTACTCAACGCCGCCCGGCCAGGCGCCGACGAAATCATCAACGCCGTCCTGCGAAACGCGCAAGGTGATGATCTTGTCCGGGCCGATGGCTTGGCGCACCCGCTCGCACACCAGCCTCGCAAAGCGCACGTTGTTTTCCGGCGAGCCGCCGTAATCATCGGTGCGGAGATTGGTTTTGGGGTTGATGAACTGCCACAGGAGATAGCCATTAGCCCCGTGAATCTCGACGCCGTCAAAGCCAGCATCCACGGCGCGCGATGCGCCATCGGCAAAGCCATCAGCGACCTTGTGCAGTTCCTTTTCGGTAAGCGCCCGGGCCTTGCCGAAGGTGACTTTCGGCCAGGCCTTGGATTTTATGTTGCGAATGTCATGCTCATAATTGGTATCGGTGTAGAGCGTATAGCCGCTGCTGTGGGTCGCGGAGGCGCTGACCGCGGCCTTGCCGCCCAGCACGCGAGGGTCTGACACACGGCCGCCGTGCATGAGCTGCAGGATGGCGGCGGCGCCGTGGGCTTTGATCTCCTTGGAGACTTTGGCCCACCCCTTCACATGGCGGCGGTTGGCGATGCCGGGCTGGGAGAGATAGGCGCGGCAGCCGAGCTTGTCCTCCTCATAGGTGCCTTCGGTGATGATCATGCCGAAGCCGCCGCGGGCGCGCCTTGCGTAATAGGCGGCCATTTCATCGGTGGGTGTGCCATCGGCTTCCGCCCGCTGCCGGGTCAGCGGGGCCATGGCGATGCGGTTCTTGATGGTTTGGCCCGCCAGCGTCAGGGGCGTGAAAAGCTTCTTCGGTGCTTTGCTCATGATGATCTCACCATGTCTTCAATTGAAAGCCCGGCGGAGAGGACCGCCGTATCGCGCCCATGCGGGGCGGAGAGCAGGAAACTGGTGGGCATGGCGTCATGGTCAAAGCCATTGGGAATGGCGAGGCCGCACCAATCAAGGAAATTGCCCAGCATGGTGTTGCGCAGCGCCTTGGCATTGGCGGCGAAGAAGGCGTCGTGGCTGGCTTCAAGGGGGGTTATGTCCATGGCGACACCGGGCGAGGTGGGGAAGGCTACCAAGGCATCGCCGATGAGGGCGTCGGTTTCGGCAATCAGGATCTCGCGGCGCTGAAGGACATCAGCCAGATCAACCGCCGTCATTTTCTCGCCCATCAGGATGCGCTTGACCACGCGGGCATCCATGCGTTTTGCGTCAGGCCCATGCACGCGGTCCCAATGCAGCAGCAGCGCCTCGGCGCTGAGCAAGTGGCCGCGCCGCTGGTTGAGGTCGAGCACGGCATCAAGGGCCGGGATTTTGATGCGCTTGATCCGGGCACCGGCCTTGGCGAGGCGCTGGATCGAGGCGTCGAAATTCCTGGCCACGGCCGGCTCGCAAGCCTCGAGCACGACATTGCTGGGCACGATGATGGTCAGGCCCTTGACGCTCTGCTGGCGCGCCTTGGGCTTGACGCCGCGCAGTGCGGCGTCAACCAGCACGCAGTCCTCAACCGTCTGGGCGAAGGGCCCCAAGGTATCAAGCGTGCGCGACAGCGGGAACACGCCGTCCATGGGATAGTGCCCGGTGGAGGTTTTGTAGCCGACAACGCCGTTGAAGGCGGCGGGAATGCGGATCGAGCCGCCGGTGTCGGTGCCGATTGAAAGGGCGAGGAGTTTTTTCGCCACCACCACGCCAGATGCTGATGAGGAACCACCAGGAGAGCGCGGGGGCCCTTTGCCGTTGGGGTTGCGCGGAGTGCCGTAATGCGGATTGAGGCCGATGCCGGAATAGGCGAATTCGGTCATGTTGAGCGTGCCGACGCAAACGAGGCCTGCGCGCTTGCCCGCATCCACGAGGGCTGCATCCGACTTCGCCGGGGGATTGCCCTTGAGTACGATTGAGGCTGCCGTGGTGACGCGGCCCTCGATATCAAACAAGTCCTTCCAGCCGATGGGAACGCCGTCCAGCGCGCTTAAGGGTTTGCCCGCGCGCAAGCGGCGGCGCGAGGCCTTGGCCTCGGCGCGGGCGCGGGGCTCCAGCATGTAGATGAAGATCGCCTTGTCATCGCAGGCGGCGATGCCCTTCAGCGTTTCATCGAGAAGCTCGACGGGATCAAGTTTTCCCTTGCGCAGGTCGCGCCCCAGTTCAGCGGCAGTTTTCATTGTTCACCCCATGATGACGGTGGCGCCGTCTTTTTTCCACGCGAGCAGGACGCCATCCCCCGCCGCGAAACGTCCGCCATATTTATCGGCATGGCCCTC
>JANOTU010000359.1:0-3870 GCA_031416515.1 Hyphomicrobiales bacterium | reverse complement strand
AAATTCAACCTGATGTGCAGTTCGCGGAGCTGCTTCGGCGTCGCCTCGGACGGCGCTCCCATCAGCAAATCTTCGGCCTGCTGGTTCATCGGGAACAGCACCACTTCGCGGATGTTGGGCTCATTGCACAGGAGCATGACAATCCGGTCCACGCCCGGCGCAATCCCGCCATGGGGCGGCGCGCCATATTGAAACGCACGGTACATGCCGCCGAATTTCTCCAGCAGCACTTCTTCTGGATAGCCGGCGATCTCGAAGGCCTTCTTCATGATATCCGGCCTATGGTTGCGGATGGCGCCGGATGAAAGCTCAACACCGTTGCAGACGATGTCATATTGATAGGCGAGAATATCCAGCGGGTCTTTCGTGGTCAGCGCCTCAAGCCCGCCCTGCGGCATGGAGAAGGGATTATGTGAGAAGTCTACTTTCTTCTCGTCCTCGTTCCATTCATACATCGGGAAATCGACGATCCAGCAGAAATCAAACCGGTCTTTTTTTATCTGATTTAGCTCTTCCCCGACACGAGTCCGTGCCTCACCAGCAAATTTGTAAATCTTGGACGGCTGGCCCGCTACAAAGAAAATTGCATCATTTTGCTGCATATTGAACTGATCGCGAATTGCTGCTGTCCGCTCTGGTCCGACGTTCTTCGCAATCGGCCCAGCGCCAACGATCTCATGGTTTTCCTCTCGGTACATGATGTAGCCGAGACCCGGCTGGCCATGTTGTTGCGCCCAAGCATTCAGCCTGTCGCAAACCGCTCGCGAACCGCCCGTGTGACCAGGAATGGCCCAGACTTCCACCTTGGGATCAGCGGCAATCATGCCGGCGAAAACCTTGAAGCCGGATCCGGCGAAATGCTCCGTCACATTCTGCATCTTGATCGGATTGCGCAGGTCCGGCTTGTCGGTGCCGTACCAGCGGATCGAATCGCGGAAGGCAATGTGCGGGAATTTCTGGGTGACGGGCAGACCGCCGCCAAATTCCTCAAACACCCCGCGCAGCACCGGCTCCACAGCATTGAACACATCTTCCTGCGTGACAAAGCTCATCTCGATATCGAGCTGATAGAATTCCCCCGGTGAGCGGTCAGCGCGCGCGTCCTCATCGCGAAAGCAGGGTGCTATCTGGAAATAGCGGTCAAAGCCCGACATCATGATGAGCTGCTTGAACTGCTGCGGCGCTTGCGGCAGCGCGTAGAACTTGCCCGGATGAACTCTGGACGGCACCAGATAATCACGCGCTCCCTCGGGCGAGGAGGCAGTCAAGATCGGCGTCTGGAATTCAAAGAACCCACCCTCCACCATCCGCCGCCGCAGCGATGAAATAATCGCCCCCCGCTTCATGATGTTGCCATGAATGCGGTCGCGCCGGAGATCGAGGAAGCGGTATTTGAGGCGAATGTCCTCGGGGTATTCAGTTTCGCCAAACACCGGCAGCGGCAATTCAGCCGCCTGCGAATGCACCTCAATGGCGCTGGCGGCGATTTCAACCAGCCCGGTTGGCAGCTCATGATTCTCGGTGCCAGCGGGCCTGGGCCGCACCTTGCCGTCAACCCGGATCACCCACTCCGAGCGTAAGCGCTCCGCCGTCTTGAAGGCGGGGGACGCCGGGTCCACCACAATCTGCGTCAGCCCATAATGATCGCGCAAATCCAAAAACAACAGCCCGCCATGGTCCCGCACACGGTGCACCCAGCCCGAAAGCCGAACATCCTGCCCAGCCTGTTCAATCCTCAATTGGCCACAGTTATGGCTCCGATAAGCGTGCATCATTCCTCGCAAATTCCTGAATTGGCGCGGAAAAGCGCATGGGAGGGAGGGTTTGTCAAGGACGCCGCGTTGACTATTTTAGCCAAAGTAGCTATTTGAGCCAAATAGTCAGGGAGTCATCAATGAAAACCATGACCGCAGCAGAGGCAAAAAACTCATTTGGCAAGCTTCTCGACGCGACAATGCGCGAACCAGTGCTGATCACCAAGAATGATCGGCCCGTTGCGGTCACGCTATCCATGGCCGATCTCAAGGACATCGCGCAGAGTGGCGCTGATGAATCCGGCAGCGACGCCCTTGAGCGCCTGATCGAACGCAGCCGCATCCACAAGCGGATCGCAGCCGCGCAAAGCCAGGTGGCGGGCGGGCTCACCGAACCCATGAATGACATATTTTTCGACACCCTCCGAGCCCGCGTGAACAAATAGCGCGTGGCTTTCCGCGTCAACATCACGGGCGCAGCGAAATCTGATCTGATTGAGATTCTCGATTACATCGCCGTCGATAATCCAGCCCGCGCCGTGAGCTTTGTCGATGAACTACAGCGGCGCACAAAATCAATCCTCGAACGGCTTCCAAAATCAGGCCGCGTCTACCGCGATGCTACACGGTACATCGTCGTGGCCAATTATGTGGTGCTTTATGACATCGACGATGCCAAGAAAACCGTCAACGTGCTGCACATTTTTGCCCCCGGTCGCAACTGGCGTGAGGTGGTATGATCTCAGAAGCGCAAAAGCGCTGGCTTTGCGGGTGGAGCACTGGAAATGAAACTCACGCCGCCTCGGGTTTCAGCTTCAAGCCCAGAGCCCGGATCACCTTCAAAATGGCGCTGAAACTCGGATTGCCCTCTTTCGACAATGTTTTGTAGAGCCCCTCGCGGGTAAGCCCGGTTTCCCTGGCGAGCCGCACCATGCCGTAAGCCCTTGCGATGTCGCCCAATGCCGCCGCGATGAATGCCGCATCGTCACCCGCTTCTTCAAAGCAGGCTTCGAGGTAAGCGGCCATGTCTTCCTCTGTATTCAGATAGTCCGCGGCATCGTAACGCGAGAATTTGGTCGGCATGTGATCAGTCCCTCCATTCCATCGCGATTTGCGCCGCGCAGCAGACCAGCGGTCAAAACGATCTGACTTGATGATCTCGATCATGCTTGCGCATGTAATCTATGGATTACATTTGTCAAGCCGATTTTCTGTCGGTTTGCCCTCAGCCCCCCGCTCCGCTACACGTCCTCCCCATGAACAAGTATGTCCCCCGGATTGGCCTCGTTTCACTCGGTTGCCCCAAGGCGCTGGTGGATTCTGAGCGCATCATCACCCAGCTTCGCGCCGAGGGCTATGTCATGGCGCCGGGCTATGACAATGCCGATGTTGTGATTGTCAACACCTGCGGCTTTCTCGATTCAGCCAAGGAAGAGTCGCTGGCCGCGATTGGCGAAGCGATTGCGGAAAATGGCCGGGTGATTGTCACCGGCTGTCTGGGCGTGGAGGCTGACCGGATCCGGGCGGCGCATCCGAGCGTTCTGGCGATCACCGGCCCGCATCAATATGAAGCCGTGGTGGGTGCCGTGCATGCAGCGCTGCCCCCGGTGCATGATCCCCGCTATGATTTGGTGCCGCCGCAGGGTCTGCATCTCACACCCCGGCACTATTCATATCTGAAAATCTCCGAGGGCTGCAACAATCGATGCTCCTTCTGCATCATTCCGTCGATCCGCGGCGATCTCGTCTCGCGGCCCATGGCCTCGGTGCTTTATGAAGCCGAGCGGCTGGTGAAGGCGGGCGTCAAGGAACTGCTGGTTATTTCCCAGGACACCAGCGCCTACGGTGTTGATACCAAATACGCCGCCAGCAAATTCCATGGCCGCGAAGTGCGCGCCAAGTTTTATGACATGGCCAAGGAACTGGGCGATCTCGGGGCCTGGGTGCGCATGCACTATGTCTACCCCTATCCCCATGTCGATGATGTGATCCCTCTGTTGGCCGAGGGCAAAATCCTGCCCTATCTCGACATCCCCTTCCAGCACGCCGCCCCCGGCGTCCTCAAAGCCATGCGCCGCCCCGCGAACCAGGAAAAAGTGCTGGACCGGCTCGCCTC
>JANOTU010000358.1:0-4001 GCA_031416515.1 Hyphomicrobiales bacterium | reverse complement strand
ATCGCTTTTTCTCCATCACAATGTATCCAAGGCTGTTGATCACGGCCTTGAAATTGGCGCCGACGATTGTCGAGGTTTCATCCTCGGCGATGATGGCGGGGCCGGGGATTTTGGCACCGGGCTTGAGGTCGCCCCGCCAATAGACCGGGGCTGAGATCTGGCGGCCCAATGCGGGGTCATAGATCAAGCGCCTGGTTTTTGCCGCTGGCGTTCTGGCGGGGCGGGCGCTGGCGGCGCGTTTGGGCTTTGTGGTCTTTGCCGCAACGGTCACCGACCAGGTGATGGCTTCTGCCTCCTGGCCCGGAATGCGCAGGCCGTAGACCTGTTCATAGAGATTCTCGAACGCGGCCTTGAGCAGGGCTCCATCCTTTTGCGCGAGCGCGCGGACGGGCACGTGCACGCGGATTTCATGGCCCTGCCCCACATAGCGGCAGTCGGCGATGATCTGCACATGGGACTTGGCGCCCTGGAGCGCTGGTTCCACCACGGCGCGGGCATCATGGGTCATCTGCGCCAGCAGCCTATTCACCCGGGCATGTTCAAGGCGGTCCAGCGACACTACAGCGCTCTGGGTGATTTCATAGGCAACGGGGGCGCGGAGGAAGCCGATGGCCGAACCCACACCCGCCCCCACCGGCACAATGATGTGTCCCACGCCGATTTTTTCAGCAAGGCTGCAGGCATGGAGGGGTGCTCCGCCGCCAAAGGCGATCATGGTGCAGGCGGCGATGTCGCGGCCGCGCTCGATGGCGTGAACCCGCGCCGCGTTGGCCATGTTTTCCTCGACAATTTCGGTGACACCGGCGGCGGGCCAGAAGCCCTTGAGGCCCAGCGGATCGCCAATGTGCTTTTGCAGCGCCGCCTGGGCGCCCGCTTCATCCAGCTTGATCTTGCCGCCGGCAAAATAAGCCGGATCAATTTTGCCCAGCGCCAGATTGGCATCAGTGACCGCAGGTTCGACACCGCCACGGCCATAACACACCGGACCCGGCGTTGAGCCAGCGCTGTCTGGCCCCACGGTGATGCGGTCCAATCTGTCAACCCGCGCCAAGGAGCCGCCGCCTGCGCCAATCTCCACCATCTCGATCACCGGAATGCGCACCGGAATGCCGGAGCCTTTCATGTCGCGCCAGGCGCGGGCGATTTCAAATTTCCGGGCGCGCTCAGGCTCGCCGTCGCTCAGGAGGCAGATTTTCGCCGTGGTGCCGCCCATGTCGAAAGACAGGACTTCGTCCAGCCCGCATTCCGCAGCGATTTCGCTGGCGAGAATGGCGCCGCCCGCCGGGCCTGATTCAACCAGGCGGATGGGAAAGCGCATGGCGGTTTCCAGCGTGGTGAGGCCGCCGCCCGACATCATCAGGAAGAGGGGCGCATCAAACCCCATGGCGGCCAGACCCCGGCCAAGGCGGTCGAGATAGCCCGCCATCATCGGCCGCACATAGGCATTGGCGACGGTGGTGGAAAAGCGCTCGTATTCGCGGATTTCGGGGGCGACTTCGCTGGAAATGCAGATGGTAACATCGGCTGGCAAAGCCTTGGCTAGAACCTCGCGCACCCGGCGTTCATGGGCGCCATGCGCATAGGCATGGAGAAAACCGATGGCCACGGCTTTCACCTTCTCAGCCCGAAGCTGTGCGGCAGTTGCGGCCAGGGATGATTCATCAAGCGGCACAAGCGCGCTGCCATCAGCGCCCAGGCGCTCGCGCACCGTGAGCCGCAAGGGCCGGGGCACCAGCGGCACGGGGCGCTCGATCATCAGGTCATAATGATCGAAGCGTTTCTCATAGCCCTGCTCAATGATGTCGCGGAAACCCTCAGTGGTGATGAAGGCGGTCCTGGCTCCTTTGCGTTCAATCAGCGCATTGGTGGCAAGCGTGGTGCCATGGATCACCACGCCCACGTCGCCAGCCCTGAGGCCAGACCCCGCCAGCACGAGTTTGATGCCCGCGATCACGCCGAGTTCTGGCGCTTCAGTTGTGGTGAGAACCTTGGCCGTCCAGCGCGAAGGGCCAGCCTCCAGCACGATGTCGGTGAATGTCCCGCCAATATCGGCGGCAAGCTTGAGGTTTTTCGGCATGGGGCAATTATGGCTGGTTTGTGAGTCGGTTTCAATGTTGCCTATTTCACAGCTCCCGATGTCAGCCCGCGGATCAGTTGCCGGGAGAAAGTCACATAGAGGATGAGCACCGGGATGATGGCGGTGGAGAGCGCCGCCAGCACGGCGTTCCAGTCGGTGATGTATTGGCCGAGGAATTGCTGGATGCCCAGCGTGATCGTCTGCTTGCCGCCGGTGGGGGCAAGGAGGAGCGGGAACCAGAGATCGTTCCACACCGGGATCATGGTGAAGACGGCGACTGTCGCCATGGCGGGGCGGATGAGGGGGAGCACGACGAAGGCGAAAATCCTGTACTCGCTCACGCCGTCGCAGCGCGCGGCTTCGCGCAGTTGCCTGGGGATTTGGGCGATGAATTCCGAGAGGATGAAAATCGACAATGGCAGGTTTTGCGCGGTGTAGACCAGGATCAGGGCGGTGAGCGTGTTGATCAGGTTCATCTCGGCCACCAACTGGATGATGGCGACCGAGCCCAGCCGGATCGGCACCATGATGCCGATGGAAAGGTAGATGGCGAGCACCGTGTTCCAGCGAAACTTGTACTCGGTGAGCGCCCAGGCGGCCATGGCGCCGAATACAAGCGTAAAGAAGATCGTGCCGGTGGTGACAGCGATGGAGTTCAGATAATAGCTCGCCACCGCGCTGTCGCTGAAGACGCGGCTGTAGCCGATGAGGGAAAAAGTGGACGGTGTTGGCGGCGACAGGGGCGAACCGAAGATGGCGTTCCGCGCCTTGAAGGAATTCATGATCACCAGAATGATCGGAAACAGCGCCAGGCATGTATAAAGCAAGAGCACGGCGTGAACGGCGAGGGCGCTGGCTGGTTTGCGCATTTTCATATCAGAAGGAATACCGCTGCATGCGGCGTTGAATAAGGAAGAAATAGACCATGACACCAGCCAGAATGATCAAGAACATCATGGTGGCGATGGTAGATCCCATGGAGGCGTCGCCCAGTTGCAATTGATTGCCAAAAAAGGTGCGGTAGAACAGCGTGCCCATGATGTCGGCGGAAAAATTAGGGCCCGCAAGCGCCCCCTTCATGGCGTAGATCAAGTCAAAGGCGTTGAAGTTGTTGACGAAGGTCAAAACCGAAACCAGCCCGATGGTGGGCCAGATCAGGGGCAGCTTCACGTAGACGAAGGCCTTGAACTGGCCAAGCCCATCCACCGTTGCCGCGTCAATGAGTTCGTCCGGAATGGCCAGCAGTGCTGTGTAGATGAGGATCATCGGGATTCCCACGAACTGCCACACGGAAATCAGCGAGATGGTGAGCAGCGCCGTTGCTTCAACGCCAAGCCAGGGCGCGAACAGCGAGCCCATACCCACGGTTTGCAAAAGCGTCTTGGCGATGCCCCACAGCGGCGACAGGATCAACTGCCAGGTGAAGCCGATGATGACGACCGACAACATTGTGGGCATGAAGATGAGCGTGCGGTAAGTGGCGCGGAACTTAAGGCGGGGCAGGCTGAGAAGCGCCGCAAGAGCCAGCCCGATGGGGTTCTGCACCAGCATATGGACGGCGAAAAAATAGCAATTATTGAGAAAAGCGTTCCAGAACGGCTTGGACCATGTGGTGTCGGTCAGCAGCGTTGTGAAATTGCCAAGACCATTGAAAATGTAGCCGCCATCAGGCTGGCGGAAGTAAAGCGAATTGATGATGGTGGCGATCAACGGATAAATGGCAAAGACGCTGTAGATGATAAAGGCGGGCCCCAGAAAAAACACCAGCAGCCGCAAATACCGCGCGCGCGACATGCCAACGAGGCCGGTTTCAATCGCCATGGTTTTTCCTTGCTTGGCGATCCTCCCCCGCGAGGGGGGAGGAGTTGTTTTATAATTACTTCTGCTGCGGCGCGGACCACTTCTTCAGGCCGTCCTGAAGCTG
>JANOTU010000357.1:0-2228 GCA_031416515.1 Hyphomicrobiales bacterium | reverse complement strand
GGACGATAGCTGGGATCCCGATACCGCTCCGGAAATCCCGGATGAGGCTTGGGACCGCGCCCAGATCTCCACCAGTGTCACCAGCAGCCCGCCCCAATCCGATGTCTCAACCGGGATCAGACCAAAATCAACATCGAGCAGGAACATCGCCACAAAAATGGCTCCTGCGGCAATGACCCAGCCAGTGATGGCGCTGGTGCCTGCGTTCCACGCGGAGCGAACTGAGAGTCCAGCACCACCCAGCACCAGCAATCCCATGAGCGGCAAGAGCCAGGGAATGGCGAAGATCAACTGGCGCAGCGAATTGAACAGGCCGGTGAGGGAGTAAAAGCCATGGGCGATTGCTTCGGCCGAGGCGAGGCTGAGCAGTGTTCCGAAGAAAGATGAGAGTGCTGCGAGGATGAGCAAGGCGAAAGCCAGCAGCAGCGGCAATACGCCAGCGAGCACCAGGCCCAAGCCATTGCGATTGCGGCGGACACCACTTTCAAGACCGAATGCGGCAAGCGGCAGGAAGCTTGCGCCAATCAGCAGGAGGCCCGCGACGATGCCGTAGGTCATAGGCGAAAACCCGACATTGCCGCCTGACAAGAGGATGATGGTGATCAGTGGAAACGCCACAAGTAGGAAAAGCCCGTTCCATAATTTGTGGCGCACCGACGGCATCAGCATGGGAATGAGGCCCGCCGCCGCCAGGAAAAACACCAGATTGGGCCGCCAGCGCTGGTCGATCGGGTAAAAGCCGTAAATCCATTGCGGGTATTTGGCCCACACAAAGGGCCAGCAGGCCCCCGCCCCTTCAACCGCGCATGGCTCGCGGTTGGACCCGCTCCACACGGCGCGGAATATGGCCCAGTCGAGGATGCTCCACAGCACCGCGGTGATGAATAACGTGGCCGCTGCGGTTATCACTGTGCTGGTGATGCTGTAGAAAAGATTGGCGCGGAGCCAGCCTTCAACGCCAATCAGGGCGCGCGGCGGCGGCAGCTTGGGCGCTTGTTCGCTGCGGACAAAGGCGAGCTCTGTCATGGGAATGCATCACTCCCAAAGTCCGTCACCCCAGCGAAGGCTGGGGTCCAGCTTTCCTTGCTCGCATTCAGGAAGCTGGATGCCAGCTTTCGCTGGCATGACGGAAACAGTCGGGAGACCACGGACAACATCACCGCTCCACCAATTTCACGCGCGCGTTGAACCAATTCATGAAGGCCGAGGTGAGCAGGCTGAGTGTGAGATAGACAATCATCAAGATCATCACCACTTCTATGGCTTGCCCAGTTTGATTGTTAACTGTGCCGCCGACAGCATACAAATCGGGATAGGCGATGGCCACAGCAAGCGTTGAATTCTTGGTGAGGTTGAGATACTGGCTGGCCATGGGCGGGATGATGACGCGTAAGGCCTGCGGGATGACGACGAGGCGCATGATCTTGCCCTCGCTTAATCCCAAGGCGCGCGCCGCTTCTGTCTGGCCGTGACCCACCGCCTGAATGCCGGCGCGCACATTTTCGGCGATGAAAGAACCCGTATAGACCGACAGCGCCAGCAATAACGCCATGAAGCCGGGAATGATGGTGGCGCCCCCGGAAAAATTAAAGCCGCCCAGCTTGGGGTAACCAAGCGTCATGGGCCAGCCCGCTAAAGCGAAGCAAACCAGCGGCAGCAGAATGATCAGTCCGATGCTCGCCGATGTCAGCGGAAATATCTGCCCCGTTGCCGCCTGGCGCTGAAAAGCCCACCGCCGCAAGATCATGACCGCAACAATCGCCGCACCAAAACCCGCCAGCCCCATCCACGCGCCATCTCCAAAAATCGGCGCGGGCATGTTGAGTCCGCGGTTGGAGAGAAAAAACGTGTCACCAATATTAAGCGCCTGCCGGGGGCCGGGAAGCGGCGTCAGCACCAGATCGTACCAGATGAAGATTTGCAGCAGCAGCGGCACATTGCGCACCAGTTCGATGTAGACGGTGGCAATGCGCGACACCAGCCAGTTGCGCGACAGCCGCATGACACCGGCGAGAAACCCGATCATGGTGGCGAAGACGATGCCGAAACCCGCCACCAGCAGCGTGTTGAGAAATCCCACCAGCAGGGCGCGGCCATAGTTTGAATCACTGGAGTAACTGATCAGCGACATGATCAGATCAAAGCCTGCGGTCTTGCGCAGGAATTCCCAGCCCGTGGAGATATTGCGGGTGGTCAGATTGGTGATGGTGTTTTCGACAATAGTGAAA
>JANOTU010000356.1:0-3257 GCA_031416515.1 Hyphomicrobiales bacterium | reverse complement strand
GGTGGTTCAATAAACGTGGGTTTATTTGGTTGCGGATCGGGCGACACCCAAAATTACGCGAGTGGTTGGGGCGGGGGGGGGGGGGCGACCCTCCCGCCGTTTCAACCAGGGGGGGCCGTGCCGCCCGCGCTCCCAGGCAGCAACATGCCGCTTATTGTTGGGTGTCGCCTATGCTTCGACCTCTTCTTCCTCGGTGATATGCTCCACCGACACCACATGCTCGTCTTCGGCCACATTGATGACGATCACCCCTTGCGTGGCGCGGCCCGCTTTGCGGATGCCGGAGACCGGGCAGCGGATCAATTGGCCGCCGTCGGTGACCAGCATGATCTGGTCTGAGTCCTCCACCGGGAAGGAGGCGATCAAGGGGCCGTTGCGCTGGTTCACCGCCATGGCGACAATGCCTTTGCCGCCGCGACCGGTGATGCGGTATTCAAAGGATGAGGTGCGCTTGCCGTAGCCGTTGGAGGACACCGTGAGGATGATCTGCTCGGCGGCCCCCATTTCGTTGTAGCGTTCCTGGCTGAGGGTTGCTTCAGTCGAGACCTCCTCGTCCGAAGCCTCCTGCTCTTCGCCAGCCACCGCGCGCGACATTTTGAGATAGGCGGCGCGTTCTTCCGGAGTGGCGTCAACATGGCGCAGGATCGACATGGAGATGACCTTGTCGCCCTCCTCGAGGCGAATCCCTCGAACCCCGGTTGAATCGCGGCCCTTGAACACCCGCACATCATCAACGGCAAAGCGGATGCACTGGCCAAGGGCGGTGGTGAGTTGCACATCGTCGTTCCGGGTGCAGATTTCAACGCCGACAATCTGGTCGCCCTCGTCCAGCTTCATGGCGATCTTGCCAGCCCGGTTAATGCTCTCGAAATCAGAAAGCTCATTGCGCCTGACACCGCCGGAGCGCGTGGCGAACATCAGTTGCAGCGAACCCCACGAGGCTTCATCTTCCGGCATCGGCATGATGGTGGTGATGCGCTCGTCCTGCGCCAGGGGGAGCAGGTTGATCAGCGCCTTGCCGCGGGCCTGGGGATTGCCCACCGGCAGGCGCCACACCTTCATGCGGTAGACCATGCCGGCGGAGGAGAAGAACAGAATCGGCGTGTGCGTATTGGCGACAAACAGCTTGGTGACAAAATCCTCATCGCGCATCTGCACGCCCGCCCTGCCCTTGCCGCCCCGGCGCTGCGCCCGGTAAGCCGACAGCGGCACGCGCTTGACATAGCCCGCATGGCTGACGGTGATCACCATGTCTTCGCGCGCAATCAGGTCTTCGTCTTCAACCTCGCCCTCATTCTCGATGATCTCGGTGCGGCGCGGCGTTGCGAACTCGGCGCGGATGGCGGCGAGTTCTTGCTTGATGATGGTCATCACCCGGGCGCGCGAACGCAGGATATCGAGATAATCGGCGATTTCCTTGGCCAGAACCCCCAGCTCCGCAGAAATTTCCTCCAACCCCAGAGCCGTGAGGCGGGCAAGGCGCAATTCCAAAATGGCGCGGGCCTGTTCATCCGAAAGCCGGTAGGTGCCGTCTTCCGAAAGCGTGTGGCGGGGGTCGGCGATCAGCGTGATCAGCGGTTCCAGGTCGCGGGCGGGCCAGGTGCGGCCCATCAGCGCGGCGCGGGCTTCGCCAGCATCCCTGGAGCGGCGGATGAGGGCGATCACCTCATCGATATTGGCCACGGCGATGGCCAGACCCACCAGGATATGCGCGCGGTCACGCGCCTTGGTGAGCAGGAATTTGGTGCGGCGGGTGACCACCTCTTCCCGAAACGCGATGAAGGCCTGGATCAGGTCCTTGAGGTTCATGACCTCCGGGCGGCCCCCGGTGAGCGCCACATTGTTGATGCCAAACGTCGCCTGCAATCCGGTGAAACGATAGAGCTGGTTGAGCACGATATCGGCCATGGCATCGCGCTTGATCTCGATCACCACGCGCATGCCTTCGCGCGAGGACTCGTCGCGGATATCGGAAATGCCCTCGAGCTTTTTCTCCTTCACCAGCTCCGCCATGCGCTCGATCATCACGCGCTTGTTGATCTGGTAGGGAATCTCGGTGACGATCAGGGCCTCGCGGTCCTTGCGGATTTCCTCGGTATGCACCCTGGCGCGCATGACGATGGAGCCGCGGCCGGTGTGATAGGCTGACTTTATGCCCATGCGGCCCAGAATCATCGCCCCGGTGGGAAAATCCGGACCGGGAATAATGTCATTGAGTTCGTCAATGGCGATGGCCGGGTTTTCAATGGTCGCCAGACAGGCGTCGACCACTTCGCCCAGATTGTGCGGGGCCATGTTGGTGGCCATGCCCACGGCGATGCCGCCTGAGCCATTGACCAGGAGATTGGGAAAGCGCGCGGGGAGAACCGTGGGCTCGCTCTCCGAGCCATCATAGTTATCCCGGAAATCAACCGTGCCCTTGTCGATGTCCTCCATCAGCGCATGGGCGGATTTGGCGAGGCGCGAGTCGGTGTAGCGCATGGCTGCTGGCGGATCGCCGTCGACCGAGCCGAAATTGCCCTGGCCATCGATCAGGGGGAGCCTGAGCGAAAATTCCTGCGCCATGCGCACAAGGGCGTCATAAATCGACTGGTCGCCATGGGGATGATATTTACCCATGACATCGCCGACAATGCGCGCTGATTTGCGGTAGGGCTTGTTGAAGTCGTAGCCATTCTCATTCATCGAATGGAGAATGCGCCGGTGCACCGGCTTGAGGCCGTCGCGCACATCAGGCAAAGCCCGGCTGACGATCACGCTCATGGCGTAATCGAGATAGCTTCTCTTCATCTCCTCTTCGATGGAGATGGGCGAAATCTCGCCCGGATTGACGGGCGGAACCCCGCCCTTCTTGTCGTCGTTGTCGCTCACGGAAATCCTTCAGATAACCCTACAGGGAACCAACCGCGCCGCAACGATTCGGAAGGCCCCTCATTTTAGGCTGAAGGCCATGGGGTAGCAATGAAAACTCTTGGCGATGCCGCTTAAATCTTGCGAAACTTTCCCAGGCAGCAAGGCGGCAACATGTCGCGCAAGCAATTCAATAATTGTTGGGCGTCGACTTAGCCTGTCAGGAAATAACAGCTTCGGGTCGAGGCGGATCTCTCCCCCGTTTCGTCATGCCAGCGAAAGCTGGCATCCAGCTTTCAGCGTAACGGAGCTTCGATAATCAAGGCCTGTTCAAGCTGCAAGCTGGTTCCCAGCTTGTCCCTGGGATGACGGTCGTGGGGTAGTGGTTCGTTTCGCATCGAGTCACT
>JANOTU010000355.1:0-5758 GCA_031416515.1 Hyphomicrobiales bacterium | reverse complement strand
ACGCTTCCAGGCCCGCCTCCAATGAGTCCAAGGAAATCCTATTGGCATCGGGATCAGACGCCCCGCGCCCGACGACGACGAGCAGCGTCTCATGCTTGGGGATTTCACCGGCTACGCCGTCAAGCGCCTGTTGCAGCCGGTCCCCGGCGGCGCGCAGCATCTTTGGATCAATGCCAAGCTCCTTGCCGTAATCAATTTTGAGGCCATTCTGTGCGGCGTAGGTGTTGAGCACGGATGGAATGTCATTTTTGGCATGGCCCGCTGCAAACAACATGCCTGGCACGGCGAGCACACGGGTGACACCCTTGGCTTTCAGCGCATCAAGGCCAGTGCGGATGATGGGTGTGGCAAATTCCAGATAGCCATATTCCACCGGATAGTGCGGCATACGTTGCTTCAGGTGTTCCGAGAGCACGGCAAATTCCGTCACCGCCGCCTGGTCGCGGCTGCCATGGCCGCACAGCATCACACCGATTTTTTCTGTCATTGTCCTGCCTTCCCATAGCCAGCATGGCCGGAAAATCCGGCCCGGAAGGCAGCTCCGGCATTGGCCCCCGCTTGGGTCGACCGCACCGGAATTTGCTTTCAGTCCCTCAAGGGGAACACTGCTGATGGCCCTCTGGTAGGCCAGTGCTTATGGGTTCGTCAACACGCGGGCGACCTCGATGATGTCATGAGCGCCATAGCCGTTGAAGCGCGTGGAGGTGGCGAGACCGTAAGCCCCCACCATGCCGAACTCGATAAAGTCGTCCTCGCGCAAATTCGCGGGGAGGTCGAGCCGGTGCGGCAGCACATCAAGCGGATCGCAGGTGGGCCCAAAAACCTTCCATGCCTTGGTCTCGCCCTTCAACAATTTGCCGCTGCGGATCGCGCGGTAGGGCGGCATCAAGTCGGGCACCTGCATATATTCCATAAGGCCGCCATAGACCCCATCATTGATGAAGATGTCATCGCCATCAGTGCAAACAAGTTTCACGCGCGTCAGCAGCGACATGCAGGTGGCCACCAGCCCGCGCCCCGGCTCGCATTCAAGGCGGGGTTCAAAGCCCTTGCCAAAGGCCTTGGTTGCAGCATCAGCCACCGCCTTGAAGTAGGGCTTGAGGCCCGCTGACTTGCTCATGGGATAATTGGCTGGAAATCCGCCGCCGACATTGAGCTTGGCGATGGCAATGCCGGATGCCCTGGCGATGCGGGCGGCGGCTTCGATATGGCGCGTGTAGGTCTGTGGCTCGCTGGTTTGCGATCCCGGATGGAAGGTGAGCATGGGTTTAAAGCCCCGCGCGGCAGTATTCTGCAAAAGCTCAACGCAAATATGTTCAGGAGCCCCAAACTTGGTGGAAAAATCATGCGCTGACGTGGTGCGCTCGCGCGGCAGCACCAGGCGCACCGCGATTTCAATATCCGTGTTGCCTCCCGCAATGTCGCCGATCTTGGCCAGTTCCTCGCGGCAATCGACTGCAAACCGCCGACAGCCATAAATCTCATAGGCATCGACGATCTCGCGGCGTGATTTCACCGGGTTGTGGTAATTGAAAATGGCATCAGCCTGAACCGCCCGCACCGCCGCCATTTCATGCACCGAGGCCACATCCCAAAGCTTCAGTCCATGTTTTGCCAGCGTGGTCAGCACCGGCTCTGAAGAATTTGATTTGACCGCATAGCTCAGATCACCCGGAAACCCCTTTTTGAATTCAGCGAGCTTGGCGGAAAGCTGAACGGGACTGAAACAGAACACCGCTTCTTCCGGCATCATGGCTTTGGCAAGACGGGGCGCATCAACGATGGTCATTCTAACCTTCCGGTGGCATGAGAGAATCGAGATAAAACTTGCCGCAATTGGGTTATACACCCCCTGAGCACAAACCAACATTGATGAGGCTTCCATGCGTTTTCTGACAGGTATTCTGACGGCACTGCTGCTTCTGACACCACCGGCCATGGCGCAAACGTCAAAGGCGGTGCCTGGTTCCAAGGCGGAAATGCAGCAGTCTTTTGCGCCGCTGGTCAAGGAAACCGCACCCGCCGTGGTCAATGTCTATGCCCAGCGCGTGGTGGCGGGCCGCCAGCAAAGCCCGTTTGAAGATCCTTTCTTCCGGCGCTTCTTTGGCGGCGATGGCAGCTTTGGCCGCCCGCGCGAACGGGTGCAGAACTCGCTTGGGTCCGGCGTCATCGTTGATGCCACGGGCCTCATCATCACCAACAACCATGTGATCCAGGGCGGCACCGACATTCGCGTGGTGCTGGCTGACAAGCGCGAATTTGAGGCCAAGCTGCTTCTGGCCGATGAGCGCACTGATTTGGCAGTGCTGAAAATCAATGTCGCCGATGAAGCGCTGCCGTTCCTCGACTTTAGTGATTCTGATGATCTTGAAGTGGGCGACCTGGTCTTGGCCATTGGCAATCCGTTCGGCGTGGGCCAGACCGTTACCAGCGGCATTGTGTCGGCTCTGGCGCGCACCCAGGTGGGCATTTCCGATTATCAATTCTTCATCCAGACCGATGCCGCCATCAATCCCGGCAATTCGGGCGGAGCGCTCATCAACATGAAAGGCGAACTGGTGGGTGTTAACACGGCCATCTTTTCGCGGTCAGGGGGATCAATCGGCATTGGCTTTGCGATCCCCGCCAACATGGTGCGAACCGTGGTGCAATCGGCTGAGACCGGCGGAAAAGTGCGGCGTCCCTGGCTTGGCGCTGAGGTGCAGAATGTAAACCAGGAGCTGGCCGACAGTTTGGGTCTGGCGCGCCCCGAAGGCGCGCTCATCGTCTCGGTTCATCCCGCCAGTCCGCTGGTCAGGGCCGGCATCAAGCGCGGCGATGTCGTGTTGGCCATTGAGGGAAAGCCCATCGAGAATGCCGCTGAAATCGGCTACCGGGTGGGCACGCTGCCCATTGGCTCGGTGCAGATCATCGAGTACCAGCGCGGCGGCAAGCGCACCGAAACCCGCATCAAGCTGATTGCGGCACCGGAAATTCCCCCGCGCCAGGAAACCCTGATTGGCGGCAACAATCCGCTCGCTGGCATGGTGGCGGCAAATCTTTCACCCGCAGTGGCTGATGAGTTGGGCCTCACTGCCACAGCCAAGGGAGTCGCGGTCCTTGCCATAAAACCCGGCCCCGCCACGCGCTTCCTGCGCAAGGGTGACATCATTCTGGAAGTGAACGGTGTGCTGGTAGAAAGTGTCGGGACCCTGAACGAGGCGTTGTCCAGCGCTGACGGATTTTGGCGTATCTCGCTGGAGCGCGGCGGCAAGCTCTTGAAGCTCCGCGTCAACGGCTAGTGTCCGACCTGTTTCAGGCCGTGAGTTTGGCCAGGGAGGCCCCGCGCCCCCTGGCCGACCGCCTGCGGCCCACAAAACTCTCCGAAGTTGTGGGGCAGGACCATCTGGTGGGCGAGGACGGCGTTCTCACCCGCATGTTGGCCGCGAACCGCATCCCGTCGATCATCCTCTGGGGGCCGCCGGGCACTGGCAAGACCACGATTGCCCGGTTGCTGGCGGGCGCGACCGGCCTTGCCTTTGAGCAGATGTCGGCGATCTTCTCAGGTGTCGCTGATCTCAAGAAATCATTCGAGCAAGCCCGCATCCGCCGCGAGCAGGGCAGGGGCACCTTGCTGTTTGTCGATGAAATTCACCGCTTCAACAAATCGCAGCAGGATAGTTTTCTGCCCTGTGTTGAAAACGGCACCATCACATTGGTGGGGGCGACCACGGAAAATCCCTCCTTTGAACTCAATGGCGCGCTGCTCTCGCGCTGCCAGGTGCTGGTGCTCAACCGGCTGGACAGCGCCGCCATGACCGCCCTTGGGACACGCGCCGAGATGTTTGAAAAGCGCGCCCTTCCCGTTGATGCCGCCGCCCGCGAGGCCCTCATCGCCATGGCCGATGGCGACGGGCGTTATTTTCTCAATCTCATTGAAGAGATTTTTTCAAGTGTGGCGGAGGGCGCCCCAACTCTTGACCCCGAGGCTTTGGCCAAAGCCGTGCAGCAGCGCATGCCGCTCTATGACAAGGCAGCCGATGGCCACTACAATCTGATCTCAGCGCTGCATAAATCCGTGCGCGGCTCCGATCCCGATGCCGCCCTCTATTACCTCGCGCGCATGCTGGTGGCAGGCGAAGACCCGCTCTTCCTCGCCCGCCGCCTGGTGCGCATGGCCATTGAAGATGTTGGCCTCGCCGACCCGCAAGCCTTGACCCAAGCGCTCGCCGCCAAGGACACTTTCGATTTTCTGGGCTCTCCCGAAGGCGAACTGGCGCTGGCCCAGGCCGCCGTCTATATCGCCACCGCGCCCAAATCCAACGCCCTCTACACCGCCTTCAAGAGTGCGATGCGCCGCGCCAAGGAAACCGGCTCCCTGCCACCCCCCAAAATCATCCTGAATGCCCCCACCAAGATGATGAAAGAGCAGGAATACGGCGCCGGCTACAAATACGACCACGACCAGCCCAACGCCTTCTCCGGCCAAAGCTACTTTCCAGACGGCATGGGTCGGGAAGAATATTACACGCCGGTGGAGCGCGGGTTTGAGCGCGAAGTGAAAAAGCGGCTGGAATACTGGGCAAGATTGCGCAAGGAAAGAAGCCTTGGATAGGGAAATGCCTCACGTGAATCATCTGCGATTGCCAAGCGCTCGGACAGAGCTCACACTGCGCGCGAGGCGACGCATCATCACCAGTCTGCGTCGGTGCCGCGGACATCGACATGAACAAATGTGCGGTAGAGGCCAATGCCGCCGGAAAAGACCTCGTCGCTGCGTAATTTCCGGAAGACTCTTGCCCACTCCTGTGGACTGCCTTTTCCTGAGACTGATACGTCAGCCGCCCGGAAGGCCATATGCTGGCTTTTCCTGGCGGCTCCATTGAGTGTGCTGTTGTATTCTGGGCTGCGATAGACGCTGTGCAACAGCACCGGCTGATCCTTGGCGTAGGTATCCTTGAATTTTTGCAGCAGGCGGGCAAGACCCACCATATTGCGCCAGAGCTTGGTTGGCGGATCAGTGTTGAGGCCCTTGGCATTGGAGCCTTTGGCCAAAAACTCCCGTGCCTTGAAACTCGTAACATCCGGAAGCTCTGACTTGAACCAGGCCTCGAAGGATGTATTGGACACAGGTTCGCCAACCGTGAGATCATCCGGTTCAGAGAGACCTTCGTCTGCCAGCGGCGCCAAACCCCAGGGTGACAGGTCGTAGTTCTTGCCGTGCACTTGGCCAGCGCCAGTTGCGATCGTGGTCTTGCGCGCCCGGGTATCCTCCTTGAACGCGCCGGTTACACTTCCAATCACCATGTCAGCGACAATGCGCCGTTTGTCGAGTTCCGTGGCTCCTGCGGGAAACTTCTCCTTCAATCCCGCCAGGACATCGCCTTTGGGACCATTCTGAATGGCAATATCGAAACACAGTGCCAGTGAAAGCGTTTCTTTGAGGCCCAGCTTTGCGGCCATGCCAGTTGCAGTCTTCCAAAATTCCGACCTGCTGTATGCAAGCTGAATGGCGTCAACACCCGGAGCTTTTCCGAGTTTTCTGAAGCCCGTATCCCAGTTCGGCTTCAGTGAGTTGCTCCCCACGACAAGAAAGCTCTCCTTGCCGGCCCGCAATTGCTGCTCTCTGTCCGCGATGGCCAAAATGCCACGCAGTACATCTGCATCTGCAGCGCCGAAGGCGTTGGTCAGCATGCCCGCGTCTGCCTTTTCGATAAGCGCCAGAATGTTCTGGACATGCGAGAACTTGAACGTAAACCCATGATAGCCCCAGGTGAGG
>JANOTU010000354.1:0-1765 GCA_031416515.1 Hyphomicrobiales bacterium | reverse complement strand
TGCTGTCGAGATACTGCGCAAGAGTGGCATCCGGCGGAACACCCAGATAGTCCCGCAGGCCGGGACGCTGTGAGAGATAGCGCCATTGCGAGATCACCTTGTCCCAAGGGTTGCGGACAATGGCGAACTTGAAATAGCCGCAGAATACTTCTTCGCCGGCCTCCGCCAGGATGTGGCGGGCTTGCAAATGCCGCAGCCCGCCTGTCTGGTATTTGTTGCGGTTGGGGCTGACGAAGCCCATCCACAGGTCTTCCTCGCGGCGTGGCCTCTCTCTGCTATCTCGTGCCGCCGCGGCGGCCGCCAAGCGAGGTTGCGTGGGCGGTGTAAAGGGCCTTGATGCTCATGGGATATCTCTTGGTTGCTGTCGCATTTACGTTCCGTGACGCGATGTCGCTTGCCCTGCGCCGATGTACATGTCAATCGGGCTTTGGCGTGGCCGGTTTGCGCACGGCAATGGCCACGCCAATTGCCGCCAAGGCAAAGCCTAGCCAGCCGAGCGGCGGTATTGCTTCACCCAGAATTGGCCAGGCGATGAGGGCGCTGAGCGGCGGCACGAGATAGAAGAGAGAGGACACGCGGCTTACTTCGCCCGCCCTGATCATCGCCAGCAGCAGCGACATGGCGATAATCGAATTGCCGATCACCAGATAGGCCAGTGCTGCGGCAAATGGCAGGTTCCATTCCAACGAGAAACTCTCGAACGCCATGGCGAGCGGCAGCGTGCCTGCCAGGCCCGCCAGGTATTGCACGGTGTTGGCGGCCACCGGATGGTGTGTCTTGCCGAAACGCTTTTCCCACAGGGTGCCGATGGTGATGCCGGCAAGCGCGCCGAAACAGGCGAGAATCCCAAGTGGCTGCGCAAGTTCGATCGACGAGCGCGAGAAGATGACCGTGGCGGCTCCCGCCAATCCCAGCGCCAGTCCTGCCCAGCGCAGCAGGCTGACGTTCTCGCCTGCAAAGCGCGGAGCGATGAGACCTACGAGGATCGGTTGCAGGCAGACGATGATGGCAACACCGCCAGCCGAAACGCCGGCCTTGAAGGCCAGATAGGACAGGCCGAAGTACACCGTCTGGATCAGCACGCCGACAATGGCGAGGTGCATCCATTCCGAGAGTCTCCGCGGCAGTGGCGGCCGCATGACGATCAGAAACGGTGCCAGCAGGATCAACACCGCAGCGTAGCGCAAGCAGAGAAAGCTCAAGGGCTCGGCGTGGAGAATGCCAAGCTTGGCCACCGAAAATCCGCCCGACCAGAGAGCCAGGAAGATGACGGGAGCGAAGATGAGCCAGATTGGTTTTGAGCCAGACATGGTCGAGGACCATAGGGGGAGACGCGCCACCATGCCATGGTTCAGGCGGGCGGTGACGGCAGCGGTGAGGTGACCGGCTGAGCGGCAATAATCAGCGATTTAACGCGCAGTCTGTAGAATGCACAGACAACGTAATCCAAACCTCCAGAAATAGGGGGTTCCAACTGAGATCACGAAGATGAGAAGCGAAACCTTTTGAAACGGGAGGCAGAAAAACTCCACACTTGGTTTCGGTGGACGCTCGGAAAATTCAATTGATCAATCGTACACCCCAAAACGCGCGAGGGACAGCGTTCGAAAATCCCGCTGCTGCCGGATCAAAGTTCATGGTGATCTTCCCATTGCCATGGAGTTCCACAATGTCGGCCACGAAGGTCATGTAGGGCGAAAGGACGCCAAAATTGCCACTGCCACCCACACTCAGTGTCTGCGCCGGGAAGTAACCGGCGCCAACA
>JANOTU010000353.1:0-6471 GCA_031416515.1 Hyphomicrobiales bacterium | reverse complement strand
CCGCAGCATCGATATGGTGCCTGCAATATGTGTTGGCGGCTTCGTTGCATTCTTTGCGGCAGGGCTTCTCGGATTCACCGCTGGCCACACATGGGGCGGTTTTGATGCCAGCCCACGCGAGATCCTCATCCTCGCTGCCATGGGCCCGCTGCAACTTTCGATTCCGCTGATCTGGTATGCCAAGGGGGCAAAATCGGTGCCTGCCATAACACTCTCCCTGATCGTCATGCTGGACGCTGTGCTCAATCCCCTCTGGCCATGGCTGATCGTGGGCGAAACACCGCAATCCTCCGACTTCATCGGCGGCGCCATCATCATCGCAGCGGTGAGCATCAGCATTGTCGGCGGTCGCTGGCTGGCGAGGACCGCGCCCTAACCTTCACCCCGGTGCGCCGCCACCATGTCTTCCATGCTGGTGAAACGAAAATCATGGCGCGGCATGACTTCGGGCGTCATGGTGGCGCCAAAGCCCTTCTTTGCATGGCGGCGGTGAATCCAGCATGAGGCAAGTCCATGCTTGTTGGCGGGGGCGTGATCATGAAACAGGCTTTCGGCGGTGTGCAGAATCTCGGATTTGGCAACCCCAAGCCTTGCCAGCTTCTCACTCATATAGTCAAAATTGCGCAAGGATGGTTTGTATGACCCCACATCCTGCGCGGTATAGACCGCGTCAAAAACCACATTCAACCGTATGTTGCTTTGGGCAAAGCTGGCATTGTCGATGTTGGAGAGGATCACCAGCCGGTAGTGCTGCTTGAGATAGGCAAGGGCTTCCACCGAATCGGCGAATGCCGGCCAGTCCTTGATTGAGTTTCCATAGGCCAGACATTCATCCCAGGTGACCCCCACACCCCATTCCTCGGCAAGCCGCTTGTAAACCACGGCGAGCAGCTCGCTGTATTTCATCGTCGGCGTTTGCAATTGCTGCGATGATTCATGGCGCGCGTGCGCTGCCAGAATCTCATCTTGTGAAAGTGGCATCGCAGCCTTTGATGTCAGCGTCTTCAGCGCCGCGCTCATGCCGCTTTCCCAATCGATCAGGGTGCCATAGCAATCAAAGGTCAGAACCTTGAAATCACGCAGTCTCATGTCGCATTCTCATGTGGCTGCCACCCCGGTGGCGCCAGCTCAAAGCCGGTGAATTCAAATCCCGGCGACACGGTGCAGCCCGCCAGCGTCCACTCACCAAGAGAGAGTGCTGATTGCCAGACATACGGCGGCACCAGAATTTGCGGGCGCTCGCTCTTCGCCAGATTGCGGCCCAGCACTTGGACCTTGCCGGGCATTGACAGCTCCAGACTGGCACCATCATACCAGTGCCAAACCTCAGCCGCATCAACCCGGTGCCAGTGGCTCACCTCACCGCGCTGCAGAAGATAATAGATCGCTGTGCCCGTCGGCCGCGCGCCAGCAACTGAGTCCGCCGCCCACGTCTGCGCATAGTGCCCGCCTTCGGGATGGGGCTTCAGCCCAAGCTGCGCAATGATCTCCGCAGCCGTCAAGCTCACTTGAAGCTGTCCTTGCGGCGGCGCAGTTCCGCGAACACATCGGCGTCAGGGACGGATTCCAGCTTCAGGTTGCGGCGGATTTCAGAACTGCCGCAGCGCAGAAATGGATTGGTTTCAAGTTCAAGCGCCAAGTCGGTCGGGCACGTCATCAAACCCTCCTTGCGCAATCTTGTGACCTCGCTTACGCGCGCTTGCAGCGCTGAATTGCCCGGTTCCACTGACACGGCGAAACGGGCATTTGATTCAGTATATTCATGGCCGCAATAGAGCTGCGTGTCAGCAGGAAGGGAGCGGAACTGGTTGACCGAGTGATACATCTCATCAAGCGTGCCTTCAAACACCCGCCCGCACCCCAGCGAAAACAGCGTATCAGCCGCAAACAGAAGCTTGGCTGAAGGAATATGATAGGCAATATGCCCCTTGGTGTGGCCGGGGCAATCAAACACCTCCACCTCGCGCCCGCCCCAGGTGAAAGTCTCGCCGCCTGCCACCATGCGGCCAATCGCCGGTATTTTCTCGGCCTCGGCCTTTGGCCCAAAAATCATGCAGCCGAACTTTGCCTCCAGCGCCACATTGCCTTCGACATGGTCAATGTGGTGATGGGTAGTGAAAATATGGCTCAACCGCCAGTCTTTGGCGGCCAGTTCGCGTTCAATGGCGGCGGCATCGGGCGCATCGATGGCAACCGTGTCCCGGCTGAGTGGATCGTGGACCAGCACAGCGTAATTGTCAGACCGGCAAATGAACTGGTGGATTTCGAGTTGCGACATGGCGCTTTAACCTTTGACCAAATTGGCGGATGACCGCGACAGCGCGAGCCTATATCATCGCGGCCCATGGATATCGTTGACTTACGTGAATTCTACGGCAGTCGCCTAGGCTTTACCACAAGACGCCTGATTGCCAACAGGCTCAAGCCACGATTGGGGTCATTGGCCGGGGCCACTGTCATGGGCCTGGGGTTTGCCGCACCCTATATGGAGGAGCTGACCGGAGAAGCGGAGCGCAATCTCGCCTTCATGCTGGCGCGGCAGGGCGTCATTCATTGGCCAGGCGGGGGGGCTGTTCAATCGGCGCTGGTGGACGAATTTGATCTCCCTTTGCTGGAGAGCACCGTTGATGTGGCCGTGGTCATCCATGCGCTGGAGCTTTCGGATGCGCCCGATGAGATGCTGAAGGAAATCTGGCGTGTGCTGGCACCGCAAGGGCGCATGCTGCTGGTGGTGCCAAATCGCCGGGGCCTGTGGGCGCGCTTTGATTCCTCGCCCTTTGGCCATGGCCAGCCCTTTTCGCGGCCCCAGCTTTCGGGACTGCTCCGTGAAAGCCAGTTCTCGGCCTTGAGCTGGTCGCCAGCCCTCTTCATGCCGCCCTCTGAGCGCGGGCTTTTCCTGTCCTCAGCCCCGGCCCTGGAGATGATCGGCAACCGCATCATGCCGGGGGTTTCCGGTGTTGTCATCGTCGAAGCCGTCAAGCAGGTCTATGCCTACTCGAAGGGCAAAAGGGTGCGGCGCTTTGCTCCCCGGCTGAGCCCGGCGCTGGCCCCCGCTCCGGCCCGGCGCGAAGAGCATCCGTCAAAAGGGTAAGCCCTTGCTTTTGGCCGCTCTCCCCTTATGAAGCACTCCATGACGACAACGGATGCTGCGCTTGACGATATTCGCCGCGAGATCGACGCCATTGATGATGGCATCGTCGATCTCCTGGAGCGGCGCATTGCCGCCTCGGGAAAAGTCCGGAACCAGAAGAGCAATACCGGTACGCTCGCCACATCCCCCATCCGCCCCGCCCGCGAGGCCGCGATCATGCGCCGGATATTGGCGCGTGGGGCCAAGAAAATACCGCCTGACCTGCTGCTGCGTCTTTGGCGCATTATTCTCACATCTTCAACATTGGCCCAAGCCTCTGTCACAGTTCATGTCGTGTCGACACTATCTCTGACACAGCGTCTCGATATCGCCGTGCATTTTGGCGCGATGCCGGTGAAGGAGCATGCCACTTTGGCCGATGCCATGATGGCAGTGAGCCGCAACTTTGGTGATATCTGCGTGGTTGAAACCACAAGCCCCTGGGCTGATGCTTTCATGGCGGGCCAACCGGGTGCTGCGCGGATCATCGGCGTGTTGCCGCCGCTCCGCCAGAACCCAATGCCGGAGCTGCTGATTCTTGGTCACGCACAAGCGGTTGAGACCGGAGATGATGAATGCATCATGGTGGGCAAGGCGGAGCCATCAGCTCTGTGGCGGGCAAAATCTGGCACCCACGAGATTTTTGGCCTGCGGGGTTCTGCGCAATCGTCGCTCACTCTGGCAGGGCGCTTTCCGAAACCACTTGAGGCAGCGACATGAAGCCAGAACCCAGGCCAGGCATTCTTGATATCGCAGCCTATGTGCCCGGCAAGAGCGGGGCCAAGGGAGGAAAAGTTTTCAAGCTCTCATCCAATGAATCACCTCTGGGTGCCAGTCCTGCGGCAATCGCCGCCTTCAAGCAGGCAGCAGATTCGCTTGCCCTCTATCCCGATGGCCCGGCGACAGCGCTGCGTCAGGCCATAGCCTCGCGTTATGGTTTGAGCGCTGAACACATCGTCTGCGGCTCGGGCTCCGATGAATTGCTGCAACTCATCGCCCACGCCTATCTCAGTGCCGACGATGAGGCGATTTACAGCCAGTTTGGCTTTCTGGTTTACCCCATCGCCATCAAAACCAACGGCGCCATTGCCATTGTTGCCCCGGAAAAAGACCTGACTGCGGATGTTGACGCGATTCTCACGCGGGTTACCCCCCGCACCCGCATTGTGTTCCTCGCCAATCCCAATAATCCCACGGGAACCTATTTGCCCTTCAGCGAGGTGAAGCGCCTGCACGCTGGCCTGCCACGCAGCGTATTGCTGGTGCTCGATGGCGCCTACGCGGAATATGTTCGCCGCAATGATTATGAATCCGGCATTGAACTGGTCTCGACTTTTGAGAACGTGGTGATGACCCGCACTTTTTCAAAAATTTATGGCCTCGCCGCCCTTCGTCTGGGCTGGGCCTATTGCCCCGCCCATGTGGCCGATGTTCTCAACCGCATTCGCGGCCCCTTCAATGTCAACGCGCCAGCTATCGCTGCGGGTGTCGCGGCGATCAATGATCAGGCCTTCATAGAGCAGGCCGTTGCCCACAACGAGACCTGGCTGCCATGGCTTGCCCGTGAATTGGCGGTACTCGGTCTGGACGTCACACCAAGTGTGGGAAATTTCTTGTTGGCGCATTTTGCCAACGCCGCAGCCGCCGATGCCTTCCTCAGCGCTCGGGGAATTGTGGTGCGCCGCATGGAGGCTTATGGCATGAGCACGGCTTTGCGCATCACAGTTGGCAGTGAAGAGGCCAATCACGCGCTGGTTGCGGCATTGCGGGAATTTTTGCAATGAGTGCGATGTTTGGCCGGGTTGCGCTCATTGGCATCGGCCTCATTGGCTCTTCGCTGGCCCATATCATGCGGCGGGAGAAGCTTTGCGGCCATATCAGCGGCTTTGCGCGGAGTTCAACGACCCGCGCCAAGGCTTTGGAGTTGGGCCTGGTTGATTCAGTTCACGAAACTGCAGCGGATGCAGTGCGGGATGCGGATTTGGTAATCCTCTGTTCGCCGGTCGGCACTTATGGAGGGATCGCCCGCGAGATCGCAACCACCTTGATGGCCGGAGCTATTCTTACCGATGTGGGGTCCGTCAAAGGGGCCGTGTTGCGCGATGTGGAGCCGCATGTTCCAAACACCGTGCATTTCATCCCCGGCCACCCCATCGCCGGCACGGAGCAATCGGGGCCTGAGTCGGGTTTTGCCGAGCTTTTCGCGGGCCGCTGGTGCATTCTCACACCTGTGGAACACAGCGATCCAGTCGCAGTCGCGAAACTGGAAGCTTTCTGGCGGGCTTGTGGTTCCAATGTCGAGGTGATGACAGCGGACCATCATGACCGGGTGCTGGCCATCACCAGCCACCTGCCGCACCTCATCGCCTACAACATTGTAGCGACGGCCGCCGACCTTGAAGAGGTGACCGATTCGGAGGTCATCAAATTCTCTGCCGGTGGCTTTCGCGATTTCACGCGCATTGCCGCTTCTGATCCCGTGATGTGGCGCGATGTGTTTCTCAACAACAAGGAGGCCGTCCTTGAAATGTTGGGCCGCTTTTCCGAAGACCTCTCCGCCCTGCAACGCGCCATCCGCTGGGGTGACGGAGACACGCTCCACGAACTCTTCTCCCGCGCCCGTGAGATCCGGCGCGGCATCATCGCTGCCGGCCAGGACACCGCCTCGCCCGATTTCGGACGCCGCGCGCCCAAGGATCAGTAAACGGGAAGGAGCTCGCCAATTTTGAGCGGCCCGATAAACAGCTGCCCGTCTTGCGCGCTGAGTTTGACCTTGGCTTTTTTGCCCATGAATGCCAGCATCGCGCCAAGACCGGCGCGCGCCTCGTCGCTCATGTGGATGTGGGGATCAAGCTCCGCCATCACTCCTTTCAGATCATTGGTTTCCAACGTGAATTGGCCCGTGACGCGGCGCTGGGGATCAAGGCTGACATGGCCCCTGCCATTCAGGGTGATGTCAGCTTTTGCTGTGGCAATGGCCGTGACAGCAATATCCTGTTCCGACGCGAAGGTGCCGGTCACATGGGCGCGGTCGAGCACAATGGGCGGTTTGTCAGGAGGCAGGACATTGACACCGTCCAGCGCCATTGAAAATTCGTTCGACATTGCAGATGCGGGTCTGATGTCAACTTGCAGCGCTTTCACCTGCCCCCAGGTCTGGTGAACGATATTTTTGACCGCAACTGAAATTTGCGGTTGAACATTGCTGCGGAATTTGGCGCTGGCAATCAGGCGCTCGTGGTTGATCACTTCCGCAGCGTGTTGTGGCAGCCGCACATGGGTTGGGCCATCGAGCAGGGCGATGATGTGGGTGGGATTGTAGGCCTGGGCGACGACAAGGA
>JANOTU010000352.1:0-5544 GCA_031416515.1 Hyphomicrobiales bacterium | reverse complement strand
CGATTAACTGGCTCCGGTGTTCCCTCACCCTCCCATTGCAAGGGCAATGGGCCCCTCCCTCTCCCAAATGAGAGGGAAAAAAGGAAACACGCCAGCTTGTATGGTGGTTGCAAAGATGTGTGCATGCATTAGCTAGCGGGGGAAGGCGGCTTGCGCGCTTGCGCGCAAGCCGGATGAGGGGGCGGTTCAGCGAGTCCCGCAGCCTGTTGGATTCGCCGAGCCGCCCCCTCATCCCGCCCTTCGCGCCACCTTCTCCCGCGAGGGGATAAGAAAGTGATGCTTCGCAACGGCCCATCATGCTTCACCCATGGTTTCAAACAGGCTGGACTCCAGCGCTTCTTCCGCCGTGCGCCCGGCCCACACCACAAATTGCACCGCCGGAAAATAGCGCTGGCAAATTTCAATGGCGAGGCCAATCAGCGCCTCGCACTGCGCGTCATTGGCAATGGCCCCCCCGCTCAACAACAGATTGTTGCGAAACACGACGCTGCCATCCATCTCCCACAAATCAAAATGCCCATGCAGCAATTGGCTATTGATAATCGCAATGAGCCGCGCTGTCTCATCATGGCGCGCCTTCGGCACCCTTGCGTCAAAGGTGCAGGCCACGTGCAGGGTCTCCACATCATCGCGCCAGTTCATCGCGACATGCAAATCGCTCCATGAGCCTTCCACCAGCATGGTGACTTCGGCCGCATTGGTGCGGTCAAACGACCAGTGCCGCGCCTCGGCCAGCCGCTCCACGCGGTCAAGGGGATTGGGAACATCTGCGGCAAACGCCTGCCCGGTGGCCATGGTCATCATTCTCCGTTGGCTGACGAATCAGGTCGAAAGCCCTGAGCGCCACCGTGCCCATCCCTTTGAGTCGCAACAAGCAGGGGAGGTGATTCCTCCACATGATTTTATTTGCTAGCGCTGAAGTGTTTTTGCCATGTCAAGCGCGAAATAAGTGAGGATGCCGTCAGCGCCGGCGCGCTTGAAGGCCATCAGGCTTTCCGGAATCACTTTTAAAGGGTCGAGCCAGCCGCGCTCGCAGGCCGCCATGATCATGGCGTATTCGCCGGACACCTGATAGGCGAAGGTGGGAATCCCGAAGGTTTGTTTCACGCGCGCCACAACGTCGAGATAGGGCAGGCCCGGCTTCACCATCACCATGTCAGCGCCTTCAGCGATATCAAGGGCAACTTCCCGCAATGCCTCATCGCTGTTGGCGGGGTCCATCTGATAGGTGCGCTTGTCGCCCACAAGCGTGCCCGATGATCCCACGGCATCGCGGAAGGGCCCATAAAAGCCTGACGCATATTTGGCGCTGTAAGCCATGATCTGCACATGGCTCTGGCCCGCCTTTTCCAGCGCCGAACGAATGGCGCCAATGCGGCCATCCATCATGTCGGAGGGCGCTATGATATCGCAGCCAGCTTCCGCCTGCGCCAGGGCCTGCTTCACCAAGGCCTCGATGCTGGCATCATTGACGATGTCGCCACTCTCCATCAAGCCGTCATGGCCATGGCTGGTATAGGGATCAAGCGCCACATCGCACATGACGCCGATCTGCGGCACAGATTTCTTGATGGCGCGCACCGCCCGGCAAATGAGATTGTCAGGATTGTATGCCTCGCGCCCGTCAGCGCTGCGCAAGGCGGGATCAGTGCAGGGAAAGAGCGCGATCGCGGGAATCCCCAAATCGGCCGCCTCTTTCGCGCTCGTTGCGGCGAGATCGACCGACAGCCGCGCAACACCCGGCATTGATGCGACAGGTTCGCTCGCGTTCTGTCCCTCAATGACAAACAGCGGCCAGATCAAATCGCTGGCGCGCAACTCATGTTCGCGCACCAGATCGCGCGACCACGCAGTGCGCCGGTTGCGGCGCATCCGCGTTGCGGGAAATGCCATGGTGAATCGATCGTTGCTGTTCATCAGTGGAGAGACTTCATTAAGGCTGGAAAAAAACATTCCATAAACTGTCTTCGGCATTGCTGCAAACTTATGACGATATAAGACTAAATTTACCCAAGACATTGAGGTCATTTTAAACCGTGGGCGCTAGTTTCAAATCCATCAGAGGAACAGTCTCAACAAGAAGCTGGCCTCGATAAACAGGGAATAAGGTGGGTTGCTAAATGCGTAACGAAATGACAGCAGGAGCGGAACCGGTCCGCAATCCGATCAAGCGCCGCTACATGGAGGCGCTCACCTTGATTGAGCGCCTTCACCGGCGCTTGCTTGATCTGATCAAGGATGATTTTGACCGTGACGGCCGACAGGAAGTAAATCCGGTGCAGGCGCTGCTGCTGTTCAATATCGCCGACGCCGAATTGACTGCGGGGGAGTTGAAAACCCGCGGCCACTACCAAGGCTCGAACGTGTCCTACAATCTCAAGAAACTGGTGGAGCAGGGCTACGTTTACCACGAGCGCTCCAACGCCGATAAACGCTCGGTGCGGGTGAAGCTCACGCCCAAGGGCCAGGTTATCCGCGAGCGCGTTGACGCCCTCTACAACCGCCAGCTTCTTGCCGTGGAGCAGGTCGCGGGACTTAACGTTGAGGAGTTCGACAAGCTCAACAAGGCATTGGCCAGATTGGAGCGCTTCTGGACCGACCAAATTCTTTACCGAATGTAAAGTCAAAAAAAGTGGGCTTCCGGCCAGCCTCTTTTTGGTTGCCGCCGCAATCACGCCGTAATTGAAGGCTCTTGAGTGAACCAAGGCAACTTTTGACGATTCAGGGCGGTGCTGGTATGGTTCGCTCAGGCAATGGCATAGAGGCGCAGGATGGCTTTTGGACTAAAGGGGAGCAGGTGGAAATCAGTGCGGGCAGCCTCGCTGGTAGTGGCGCTGGCATTGGTCATGCCAAGCCTCACTGTAAACCCGGCCCAGGCCGAGAATGATGACTCGGCGTGGTCCTTCTTCAAGAAGCGCAAGAAGGCTGGCGATGACGGCGCCCGCGCCACCACCAATTTTGCCCATTCCGGTGTGGGCGGCAAGGCGGTCACGACCACCGAGATCATCAATGATGGCAGTGTGGCGCCTTTCCTTTCGGAGGGCAGCGCAGCGGCCTTGCAGGCCGCCGAAATCCGTTATGCTGACATTGTAAACACTGGTGGTTGGGAGAGCGTGTCTGGCGGTAATCTCAAGAAGGGCAGCACCGGCAGGGCGGTCGCCCGGCTGAACCAGCGACTGTTTATTGAGGGCTATCTGCGTCAGGAAGCAACCGAAGGCGAATATGCCGAAGTCTTTACCTCCGCCACCAAGGATTCAGTTGAGCGCTTCCAGCGCAATCACGGCCTGGCCGTCACGGGATCAGTCGATACCGCCACACTGAGGGAGCTCAATGTTCCCGCCAAGAAGCGCCTTGCCACAATTCGCGCCAACATGCCGCGGGCTCTGGCCTATGCTGAGGGGCTGGGTTCACGCTATGTTGTGGTCAACGTGCCCGCCATGCAGATTGACACAGTTGGCGGTGGCAAGGTCTATTCGCGTCACAATGCCATTGTCGGGCGGCCATCGCGCCCCACGCCGGTTGTTGCCACCAACATCGCAACTGTGCGCTTCAACCCCTACTGGAATGCGCCGCCTTCAATTGTAGAGCGCGATATTCTGCCGAAAATGCGCTCGGGTGGCGCATCCCGCATCCTCAATGACATGAACATCAAGGTGTTTGACGGTGTCGGCGGGCCTGAGATCAATCCCAATCGCGTCAACTGGCGCCGCGCTGTGGTTGACAACTATCACTTCCGCCAGGAGCCAGGCGGCGCCAACGCCATGGCCACCGCCAAGATCGAGTTCAACAGCCCCTTTGGCATCTATTTGCATGACACGCCGGAGCGCAATCTCTTCAACACCGGCCAGCGCTTTTACAGCTCGGGCTGCGTGCGTGTTGAAAAAGTGGAGATATTCCTCGATTGGATCCTGAATGGCCAGGATGGCATCGACAGCGCCCGCATCGCTGGCTTGGCTGAGTCGGTTGAGCGTCTCGATGTCCCTGTGGTTGAAGGTCCACAATTGCGCGTGGTCTATCTCACCGCCTGGCCGGGCAAGAATGGCGAAGTGAATTTCCGTCCCGACATCTATGAGCTTGATGGATCAGGCTTTGTTCTCGGCCAGCCTCTGCCGGTGGGCGAGACCATGGACGGCGAGCGATTTGTGCTCAAGCCGGTGCCGCGCAGCATGGCAGCGCTTGAAGATGACGGAGCCGTGGGTTTTTTCAGTTTCTTCCGCCGCTCCGACGAGTCGGAAAGTAAACGGAAGTCATTTTCCTCGCGCTTTGATTTTGAGAGGCCGGACGATGAAGAAAAAAACTTGAAGCCAAAGGTCAAGCTGAAGAAAGACGCGAAAAAGCCGGAAAAGCTCGCAGCCAAAAAGCCGGACAAAGAAAACGAAAAGACTGTGATAAAGAAAAAGGCCAAACCGGAAACTGTCGCTGCGGCCAAGGCAACAGAAAAACCTGTCGATAAGAAGAAGGCCAAACCACTGGAAGTGACAGTCACCAAGGCCGATCCAAAGGCTGTGGAAAAGAAAGCTGTCAAGAAAGAGCCAGACGCCGCAGTCGAGGCCAAGAAAAAAGAGCCGGTGGCGGTTGCGGCCAACAAGGCAGAGCCAGCCCCGGCCAAGAAAGCCCCCGCCAATTGCGTGGCCGATGATTATGGCCAATGGCCCGATGGCTGCGAGGCCTTTGCCAAGGTGAAAGCCGGAGACGAAGTGTCGATCGACAATTGATCGGCAGCACCACATGAGCGCGTTTAATTACGGCGCGGCGCTGGCATCATCCCTGCAATCCTTGAAGGATGAAGGCCGCTACCGCGAATTTGCCGATATCTGCCGGATCAGGGGAAGTTTCCCGCAAGCGCTGTACCGGGGCAGGGGGGTGGAAAAGCACGTCACCGTGTGGTGCTCCAATGACTATCTCGGCATGGGCCAGCACCCCGCCGTGATCGCTGCCATGCACGAAGCCATTGACGCGGTGGGGGCAGGGGCGGGCGGCACCCGCAATATCGCCGGCACCACGCATTATCATGTCGAGCTTGAACAGGAATTGGCGGATTTGCACGGCAAGGAAGCAAGCCTGTTGTTCAATTCCGGCTACATGGCCAATGAGGCGACACTGTCCACTCTGGCGCGGCTCCTGCCGGGCTGTGTCATTTTCTCCGATGCGCACAACCACGCTTCGATGATCGAAGGCATTCGCCACAGCGGTTGTGAAAAGCATATCTGGCGGCACAATGATCTCGCCGATCTCGAAGCCAGGCTGAAATCAATCGCACCCTCGGCCCCCAGGCTCATCGCCTTTGAGTCAGTCTATTCCATGGACGGCGACATCGCCCCCATTGCAGAAATTTGCAATCTCGCGGAAAAATATGGCGCGCTCACCTATCTCGATGAGGTTCACGCCGTGGGCATGTACGGTGCCCGTGGCGGCGGCATCGCCGAGCGCGACGCCGTCATGGCCCGCATCGACATCATCGAGGGCACCCTGGCCAAGGCCTTCGGCCTCATGGGCGGTTACATCGCGGCGGGCGCCACCATCATCGACGCCGTGCGCTCCCAT
>JANOTU010000351.1:0-3029 GCA_031416515.1 Hyphomicrobiales bacterium | reverse complement strand
GGTATGGGCCAAGCCCATGTCCATCACGTGACGGATGACATCGCGGCATTTCTGGGCAGGCTTGTGGCAGGGGCGGAATAACTCGACTGCTTTCTTCCTTCCTTCCCCCCCCTCGCGGGGGAAGGTGGCGAAGCGCAAAGCGCTGCGCCGGATGAGGGGGCGGTTCAACGAGTCGAACTGCCGGTGGGACTCGGCTCACCGCCCCCTCATCGGGCGCTCCGCGCCACCTTCTCCCGCAAGGGGAGAAGGGAAGAAAACCAAACCTACTTTGGCGCGCGTTTGGCGAGGATCCGTTGCAGGGTGCGGCGGTGCATGTCCAGTCTTCTTGCGGTCTCCGAGACGTTGCGGTCGCAGAGTTCGTAGACCCTTTGAATATGTTCCCAGCGCACCCGGTCGGCGGACATGGGGTTGTCGGGAAGCGCTGAGCGGTTGTCCTTGTCACCGGTGAGCGCGCTGTAGACAGCGTCGGCATCGGCGGGTTTGGCAAGATAGTCGATGGCTCCGAGTTTTACCGCCGTCACCGCTGTAGCGATGTTGCCGTAGCCGGTCAGAACAACAGCGCGCGCTTCCGGGCGGGCGGCATGCAGCGCCTCGATCACATCAAGGCCGCTGCCATCGCCGAGGCGAAGATCAACCACGGCGAAGGCTGGCGCAGCTTTTTCGACCTCGACCACGCCCGCGGCCACGCTCTCAGCCATGCGCACCTCAAAGCCCCGCGATTCCATGGCGCGGGCCAGGCGGTTCAGAAATGGTCTGTCGTCATCGACAAGCAGCAGCGTCTTGTCGGCGGGGAGATTATTCATGGTCATGTCAGTTATGCTGTCTAGCCTGGTCATGCTTCTTGTTCAACTCCTGGTCCACATCAACGCTTGACCGGGGCCAAATGATCTGGACCACGGCGCCGTGCGCCGGGTCTGGCCGGTTGGACAGCAAAACCGTGGCGCCTGAGCGTTCCAGCAGGGTTTTGGCGATAAAGAAGCCAAGCCCCATGCCCTCATGGCGGCCAGGATCAGTATCTTCAGCGCCGTAACCTGGCCTTGAGGTCACGAAGGGATCGCCCAGCCGGGCAAATATGTATTGTTCAAATCCCGGCCCGTCATCGCTCACCGCGATGCTCACCTGGGCCTGCGTCCAGCGGGCATCGACATTGACCTTGCTCTCAGCGAAATCCACTGCATTCTCGATGAGATTGCCGAGGCCGTAAGTGATAGCGGGATTGCGGAGGAATATCGGTTCAGCGCCGTCGGAGCTGCTGACCACGATTTCCACATCCGAGCCCCGCAAAGGCGCGATCATGTCTTCAATCATCACCAGCATCTTGGTGCGCTGGTAAACCTCGTCAGCCTCGCCTTCGTGTTTGGCGAGCCGCGCCAGAATCTCGCGGCAGCGGGCGGTCTGGCTGATCAACAGGTCAATATCTTCAGCGTGGGGTCCTGCCACCGGCATTTCGCGCTTGAGCTCCTTGGCAACCAGCGCGATGGTGGCGAGCGGTGTGCCCAGTTCATGGGCGGCAGCCGCCGCAAGGCCGTCCAGCGCTGACAACCTTTGCTCGCGCGCCAGCACCATTTCGGTGGCTGAAAGCGCTGCCGACATCTGCCGCGCTTCCTCCGCGATGCGCCGGGCAAAAATCGCCGCGAACACAACGCCGCAGATGAGGGCCGTCCACATGCCGACAATATAGGTGTTGGGCAATACCAGTGGCGCACCGGGCGTCCACGGCAGCGGCATATGCCAGAAGGCCAGAAACGTGGCGCAAAAAAAGGCGATAGCCCCCAGCCACAACGTCCATTTGAGCGGCAGCGAGGTGGCCGATATGGTGACCGGCACCAGGAAGAGGAATGAGAAGGGGTTTTCAAGGCCGCCGGTGAGATAGAGCAAGCCCGCCAACTGAAAAATATCATAGGCCAGCAGCAAGCCAGAACGCGATGATTGCAGACGCGGGCTGGCGCGCCAGCGCACCGAGATGAAAAGATTGAGCCAGGCGCTAAGTGCGATCACCGCAAGGCAGGGGCCGATCGGCAGGGGGAATCCCAGCAGCATATAGACGCCGACCACCGCCACGGTCTGGCCGATGACAGCAAGCCAGCGCAGCCGCACCAAAGTGCGCAAGCGCAGAACACCAAGTTCAATTTCGGGATTGGCGAGAGTCAAACGGGCTTGCTGGTTGGCAGACATCGCGTTCATTCATATTGCTGGAAAGCCCAATTACGCCTATCTGAAGCGAGAACGAAAGTCATCTCCCATGCCATCGCGCAAACAAGCTTTTATTGCCATTCTAACGCTCAGTTTGGCGCTGGTCATTGGTGTCAGCGCTTTGCTGTACCGGAGCGGCGGGCATTTGCCGGTGAGTGCGGGCGAGGCTCTGATTGGCGGGCCGTTCAGCCTCACCGACCAGAATGGCCGGAGGGTGAGCGAAAAGGATTTCCATGGCAAGTATATGCTGGTGTTTTTCGGCTACACTTATTGCCCTGATGTTTGCCCCACCGAATTGCAGGTAATGACCGAAGCGCTTTCGCAGATGGGTGGCAAAGGCGAGGAGGTCCAGCCGGTGTTCATTTCCGTAGATTCTGAGCGCGACAAAGTTGAGACAGTCAAGGCCTATGTCGAGAATTTCAGTCCGCGCCTGATGGGCCTCACAGGAACTGCGGCAGAGATCGCAGCGGTGGCCAAGGTTTTCCGGGTTTATTATAAAAAGGTCGAAAATGGTGCTGCGGATGCCTATTTGATGGATCACTCCAGCATTCTTTACCTCATGGATCGCAGCGGAAAATTCGCCAAACATTTCAGCTACACAACCGACGCCAAGGCGCTGGCCGAGGGGCTCTCCGCGATCGTGAAATAAACCAGCAACTTTTAGTTGCGCCGTGTATACGGACTTGTTAACTCTTTTACTTAATACTGGGGCACAAGGATTCGCTGCGAATGCTTTACTATCTTTATGAGATGAACCACGCTGTCTTGGCTCCGTGGCGGGTGGCTGCCGACGCTGGACTTAACTTCTGGAAAAGCCCGGGAAATCCGCTCTCATC
>JANOTU010000350.1:0-1919 GCA_031416515.1 Hyphomicrobiales bacterium | reverse complement strand
CACCTTCATTCTGGCGCGTGGGGTGGGCCAGGCCTTCATCGCCCGCGATGTGAATGAGCGCGATGTAATCGATTTTCTGGGTGAGGACATGAGGCGGCGATGAATTTTCTTGGCGCTGTCAAACAGGCTTGTCTGCGCTGTTTTGGGCACGAGGCTCCCGCCACCCTGACGCCGCAAGACCAGCTCCGCGTCGCCATCGGCCAGCAGCCATCGGTGGAGAAGAAAGACCGCGACATGCTGGGCGGCATATTGGGTCTGCAAGATCTGGCCGTCGCCGATCTCATGGTTCACCGCACCAAGATGACGTTGATTGACGGCGGCGAGCCCCCTGCCGAGATTGTCGCCACCCTGCTGAAAAGCGGTTACACGCGCATTCCGGTGTGGAAGGACAAGCCCGACAACATCATCGGCGTGCTGCACGCCAAAGACCTGTTTGTGGCCCTGCAAAAACACGGCGGCGATGCCAGCAAAATTGACATTGAAGATATCTTGAGCCCGCCCTGGTTCGTGCCCGACACCCGCCCCATCCCCGACCAGCTCAACGCCTTCCTCCGCCGCAAGACTCACTTTGCCATCGTCGTTGATGAGTATGGCGAGCTGCGGGGCCTGATCACGCTCGAAGACATCATCGAGGAGATCGTCGGCGATATCAAGGACGAGCACGACGCGGTCGCCACCGGGGTGCGCCCGCTGCCGGAAGGCAGCTTCATCGTTGATGGCAGCCTCGCCGTGCGCGATCTCAACCGCGCCTTCGACTGGGCGCTCCCTGATGACGAAGCCACCACGCTGGCCGGTTTGGTCATTCACGAGGCACGGATGATTCCTGATGTTGGCCAGACCTTCCACTTCCACGGCCACCAGTTTGAAGTGATGAAAAAGCGCAAACACCAGGTGACTTCGATCAAGGTGACGCCGCTGAGGCCGCAGGGTGTGTTGCCTGCGAGTTGAAGGCTTCTCTGTTTCACCCGGCAAGACAGGATCTGAGCCCTGCGGCGATGTTGCGCAATGTTTGCTGGTAGGCCTCTGCGCCGGGGCCAAGATCAGCGCCAAGGGGATCGAGCACGGCGGACCTGGCAGTGCTGCCCTCAGTCACTGTGTCGGCAACCTTCGAATCATATTGCGGCTCGCGGAAAACGCAAACGGCGCGCGAGTCGGCAAGCTTGTCGCGGATGTGCTTGAGACGTTTGGCCGAGGGCGGCTTTCCTGAAAAATCCGCGATTGAGCCTACAGCGTTGAGGCCAAAGCGCTTCTCGAAATACTGGAAGGCGTCATGGAAGACGATGTAGGGTTTGGTTTTGATGTCAGCGAGACTGGCGGCGATTTCGGCTGAGAGTTTTTCAAGTTCCGCCGCGAACTGGCTGGCGTTGTCTGCGTAAATCGCCTTGTTGGCGGGATCGACTTTGCCAAGCTGGTCGGCAATGTGCTGCGCCATGGCCTTGGCGTTCTCAGGATCGAGCCAGACATGGGGGTCGAATGCATCGCTGTGATCCTCATGGTCCTCGCCGTCCCAGCCGCCGCCTTCGCGGATATGATGGGTGATAATGCCGGGGGCTTTGGAGAGTTCCACAAACACCTTGCCCGCCACCGCCTCGCTGCCGCTGAGTTGCGTGAGCTTGGCCTCAAGGCCGCCGCCGATGATGAAGACCAGATCAGCCTTTCCCAGCATTGAAATCTGCGTGGCGGTGAAACTTGCCGCGTGTTCGGACAGACGGCCCGGGAGCAGCAGCTCAGGTGTCCCCGCCTCGCCCATGACAGCCGAGACGATGGCGTGGACGGGGACGATGGACGCGATAAATTTTGGTTCCGCCAGTGCGGGGCTTGCCAGAAGAAGCAACGTCAGCGTGGCGGAAACAACGCTCCTCCCAGTTGAAGTAAGTTTATGCTTTCTTGTAGCGCGGGCTTCCAGCCCGCTCATGTTC
>JANOTU010000349.1:0-12339 GCA_031416515.1 Hyphomicrobiales bacterium | reverse complement strand
TGTCCTTGTAGGAACCCAGCGCCACCCATGAGGCGCCAGCGCCGTAATTATCCGTCACGAACTTCGCGGTGTCATCGCCCAGCGGCACCAGCAGGCCCTTGGATGCGAGATCAGCCAACAGGCCTGGCTGCGGAAGGACCGCGATGTTGGGCGGGCTGCCCGCCTGCGTGTCGATGACAATCTGCTGCTCATAGTTTTCGGAAGAAGAATATTTCACATCAGCGCCCGTGGCCTCGCGGAAATAATCCAGAATCGAAAGCACCAGCTTTTCGTCATCGCCGCGCCAGGGGCCAAAAATCGTCAACGTCTCGCCCTTGAGATCAACCTTCTTGAGCGCGTCGAGATCGGCCCAGTTAAAGCGGGCATCCTCGCCCGGCTTGAATTTCATTTCAGCGACCGCCGGAGCGGCGATCATCAAAGCAAGGGCTGCAACGCTAAGTGAAAGACGAAGTTTCATGGTGAGGGTCCTCCCGTTAAGTGACGTGGTTAAATCTCACAAAGCGCGCCCGACCTTGAATATTCGTCGCGTTCCAAAGCGCTTTGAATGATTGAGACATAGCAGAACAGCAACAAACGTCCATGGAAATCATCAATCTGATCGCCGGTCGAACTGGTGGTGCGTGGATCAACGGCGGCGCCAGTTTGATCCTTCAGTTTCCCAAATGACAGCCTGCGGCACGTTTCCCTGCAACATATTCATCGATCAATTGCTGGAAGCGCGCCTTGCCAAAGCTGGGAAAATGGCCGCCGTGGATGATTGTGGGTTTGAGGCCGCGCAGCCGCTGCATGGTTTCCACGTAGGTATCGATGTTGGAGTGGTAAGTGTCATCGATCAGCGGGCCATCATAGATGATGTCGCCGGAAAAGAAGATGCCGGTGGATCTCTCCAAAAGGCCGATCCCGCCGGGGGAATGGCCTGGCGTATGGATCACTTCGAAATGACGGTCGCCGAGATCGATGATGTCGCCATGATCAAGAAGGCGGGTGGCCGGAGCGGGTTTGATCTTGTAGTGCGCGGTGTTCCAGCCTTGGGGCATCCGGTCGAACATGGCGTCGGTGGCATAGGGGTTGGCCAGAGTCCATTCGCTGCGGGGATCGCTGAGAATGTGGGCTTCAGCGTGGTGGACGCAGCGGTCGGGGAATTCGTGGGTAGAGCCGATGTGATCGAAATGGCAATGGCTGGAGACACAGGTGAGGGCGCGTTCAGTGACGAGGCTGACATGCTGGCTGAGGCTGAAATGGCCGAGGCCTGAGTCAAGCAGCAGGTCGCGGTCGCGACCGCGCACATGCCACATGTTGCAGCGGTAGAAGGGCTTGATCCAGGGTTCGTGGATCAGGGTGACGTCATCCGACATGCGGATGGTTTCATACCAATCGCGGGCTTCAACCTGCATGGATCATATCTCCAGATGGATCATGTGTTCAGCCCGCGCTGATGGCGTGACGCTATCGCCAATCGCCACGACTGTGTTTGCGGGAACACGGGCGATGAAGGTTTGACCCGAGGCTCCTTCCGCCAGCACGCGCTTGAAACTACCCTGAAACACCACTGATGTCACCCGCGCCTCTCCAAACGAAATCATGCCGGGTTCAGCTTCAAGGCGCAAATGTTCGGGGCGGATGGCGGCCAACGCCTCGTCAATGAAAGTGCTCTCGCCCATGAAGCTTGCGGTAAAGCGTGTGCGCGGGCGGGCGTAAACACGTTCTGGCGCACCTTCATCCTCAATGCGGCCCTGGTTCATGACGATGAGGTGATCCGCCAGCGCCATGGCTTCCTCCTGGTCATGCGTGACATGCACAAACGCGGTGCCGACACGTTTCTGAATGGCTTTGAGTTCATCCTGCATCTGGCGGCGGAGCTTGAGATCAAGGGCTCCCAGCGGCTCATCCAGCAGCAGCACGGCGGGTTCAACCACCAGGGCGCGGGCCAGCGCCACACGCTGGCGCTGGCCGCCGGAGAGCTGGTGCGGGCGCTTGTCGAAAGCCTCAGCGAGGCCCACAAGGGCAAGTGCATCGTTCGCAAGACCCTCGCGTTTGGCTTTCGCCATGCCACGCATGCGCAGGCCAAAGCCCACATTGCTGCCCACACTCATATGCGGGAACAGGGCGTAATCCTGAAACACCGTCGTCGTCGGGCGTTTTGCCGGGGCCATCTCGGTGCAGTCCACGCCGCGAATAATGACCCGGCCCTGGGCGGGCAGCAGGAAGCCCCCGAGGATGGAGAGCAGCGTGGTCTTGCCGGAGCCGGATGGGCCGAGCAGGACGGTGTAGCTGCCAGCGGTGATGCGCAATGATACGTCTTGCAGGACAGGAGCCACGCCAAACTGGTGCGAGATGTTTTGCACGTCAACGAGGATTTTACTCATGCGGGCCTCCGGCGCAGCATGATGAGTTCGAGCGCCACCGCCAAGATGACTGACACTGCGAAAACCAGCGAGCCTACCGCGTTGGTTTTGGGGTTGAGGCCGGAGCGCAGCAGGTTCCAGATTTCAACAGGCAGCGTGGTGTCAAAGCGGGTGAGCAGAAAAGAGATCACGAATTCATCCCAGGAAAATGTCATGGCGAGAAACAGGCTGGCGAAGATGGCAGGCCACATCATGGGGAGCGTGATCAGCAGCAGCACTTGCCATTCCCTGGCGCCCAGATCACGCGCGGCGCGCTCTGTGGTGATCTGGTGTTCGCCCATCTGGCTATAGATGATGGCAAAGCACAGCGGCAGATTGATCACCACATGGCCGATGCCAGCGGCAAACAGGGACTTGGGCAGCCCCGCCCAATTGAACAACACCAGCAGCCCCATGCCGATGATGAGATAGCTCACTGTCAGCGGCAAGGTGATCAACCCACGGAGCAAGGCGGCTTGGGGGACTAAAAAACGCGCAAAACCCCAGGCGGCGAGAAAGCCCAGGGCGGAAGCGACGAGTGATGAAAGGCCAGCCACGAGCAGCGAATTCACCAAGGCAGAGGTCAGGCGCTGGTCTGCCAGCACCGCCTCATACCAGCGCAGCGACGGGCCAGTGAACGGCGGAATTGGAAAGCGGCTGTCTTGCAGCGAGAAGATGATCAGCACGATGACGGGCAGAAAGATAAAGCCATACATTGCTGCGGCATAACTTGCGCTGAAAACCTTTCGCATTTTACGCTCGCTCGATCTTGAGCCAGCGGGCGCAAGCGATATAGGCGATGGTGACCACGGCCATGAGGATCAGCGACAGCGCCGAGGCCAGCGGGAAATCGCCGCGCCGCCCGATCTGCATCATGATGAGTTGCGGCATGAGGAGCTCATTGTTGCCGCCGAGAATTTGCGGCGTGATGTAATCGCCAATGGCCAGAACGAAGGTGAGGAAAGCGCCCACCATGATGCCGGGAAGAGTGAGTGGCAAGATGATGTGAATGAACACGGCGTAGCGGCCGGCCCCCAGATCAGCGGCGGCCTTTGCGTAACTCGGGCTAAGCTGTTTGAGATTGGCGAAAATCGTCAGTGTCAGGAGCATCACGAAAAAATGGGTGAAGCCGATGATGGTGGCAGCGCGAGTGTTGGCAAGCTGCAGAGGCTCGGCGAGGAGGCCGGAGCCAGTGAGCGCGTTATTGATCACGCCCTTTTCCGCCAGCGCCAGCAGCCAGCTATAGGAACGCACCACATAGGACGTCCAGAACGGCAACACCGCCAGAAGAAGCGCCAGCCTTTGCCAGCGTGGCGGCACCTGTTCAGCCAGAATCCACGCAAACGGATAGGCCAGGCCCACGGAAATAACGGTCACCAATGCGGTCACTTCCAGCGAGTTGGTCATGGCGCGCCAATAGCTGGGATTGGTGAAGAACTGCGTGTAGTTGGAAACACTCAACCCGCCGCTTTGCAACGTGAGGCTGAGCAGCCCCATCGCCACAAAGGGCAGGACAAAAAACAAAACCGTCCACAGCAGTGCCGGGCTGACGAGTAGCCAAGGTGCCGCGCGCGAGTTGCTCAACTATTGCGCCTGCAACATCTCAGTCCACATATCCTGCATCTTCTTGTCGAGATCAGCATTGGGGGCGGGATAAGCCTGGGCGCGGGCGAGGAAGTCTGGCTGCTCGGCAAAGCGCAGGGTTTTCTTTTGCGCCTCATCAAGGGAGGCCAGCTTGCTGGCGGGCATGCCCCAATAGCAGGCCGATGTCGCCAGGCGCGCCTGGCCCTCGGGACTCATGACATATTGAATGAATTTGAGCGCCATATCCTTGTTCTTGCTGGCGGCGAACATGGCGAGCGACTGCGACCACAGCACCGCGCCCTCTTTGGGAATGGAGAAATCCAGCGCCGGGTTCTCCTTGGCGAGGCCCGCCGTCACCCATTCGCCACCGCCCACCAGAATATCAACCTCGCCGGTGGCCAGGGCGGTCTGGCTGGCGGTGACATCGCCCACCAATTTGGCATTGGCCTTCATCTTGAGCAGGACTTCCTTGATGGCCGGAAGGTCAGCCTCTGCAAGCTCTGACGTTTTCTTGCCGATGGAAAGCGCCGCCATGCCGATGACGGGGAGATAGTAATCATAGATGGCAATGCGTCCCTTGTATTTTGCATCAAGCAGCGAGGCCAGCGATCGCATGTCAGCCGCATCGGCCTTGGTGTTGTTGTAGCCGATGGTGTTGTAGCCGAATTTCTCGGTGATGCCGTAGCGCTTGCCATTCACCTTGGTGGAGCCATCCATGGTGACTTGCGGAAAGAGATCGCCAAAGGGCAATTTGTCTTCCGGCAGCGGCTCGAACAATCCCTTTTCAACACCGCGCGGAATGTCAATCGAGTCGATCACCATCACGTCCCAATCGCCGGGTTGCGATTGATCGACAATGGCAAGGCCGGCCCCGGTCCCTTCGAATTCCTTGACATTGACCTTGATGCCATTGGCCTTCTCGAAGGGTAGAAGCAAGGCCGGGTCCGCATGGTCACACCAGATCAGCGCGTTGAGATCAGCAGCCTGGGATGGCGACATGAGGGCAACGCCGATGAGCGCCACACTTGCAAGGCGAAGAAAATTTTTGGACATCTGAGTCTCCGTTGGTGGTTGAAGATTGATAGAAGGCATATTTTGCGGTCACTGCGCAAGGCAAAAATCACATCCTCCCACCGCTTGCGGGGGAGGTGTCATGCGAAGCATGACGGAGGGGGCGTTGCCGCGAGATCTGTAGGCTGCAGAACGTGCTGCAGATCCCCCTCAGTCGCGCTGCGGTCGTTATTATTGCTCCCGGAACGTATGCGCGATCTGGTCCATGAGTGGTTTCAGCAAATATGTGATCGGCGTTTGGGCTTCGGTCTGGATGAAGGCCTCGGCGGGCATTCCGGTTTTCAGTTTCTTGCCGCCGAGCTTGGCCAGCTCCTCAGCGGGAATGCGCAGGCGCACCACGTAGAAAGGCGGCGAGTTCTGGTCGGCGCGCGAGGTATCGGCGGAGATCTGGGTGACTTCGGCGCCAATCTCCGGGGTCAACCTTGCGTTGAAAGCGGGAAAGCGGACGTTGGCTCTCTGTCCTACGGCTATCCGGTCAATGCTCTGCGGCAGAACCTGGGCTTGCAGGATCAGTTCATCAGCTTCAGGCACGATCAGCATCAGCACCTCGGCGGGCGAAATCACGCCGCCAATGGTGTGGACGGCCACCTGATAGATGTCTCCGGTGATCGGGGCCTTGATCGACATGCGCCCAAGCCTTGCAGCGGCGGCAAGTTTGCGTTCGCGGTATTCGGCGATCTTGCCCTCGGCCTCGCGGAGATCGCTGAGCGACTGGGCGCGGTCTTCCTCGCTGACTTGGAGGACCTGCAATTTCACCTCGCCGATCTTGGCGGCAGCGGAGGCTTTGGACGCGATCAATTCGCCGCGCCCGCCTTCCAGATTGGCCTGCTCGCGCTCCATGGCGAGGATGCGGGAATTGGCGACGAGGCCCTTCTTCTGTAGCCCTTTCAGGTCAATAAGCTCGTCCTTGATCAAGGCGATCTGGCGCTCCTTGGCGGTGATCTGCGCTTCCAGCCCCGACACTTGCTCCGTGATCTGATCAATCTGCTGGTTAAGCTGCTCCAGCTTGCCATTGATGGCGGCAAGGCGTGATTCAAACAGGCGCTTCTGGCCTTGCATGATCCGCGCCACCTCCGGTTCGCTGGCGTTCAATTCAATTGGAAATTCAATCGCTGTGGTGTTGTCGCGCTGGGCTTCAAGGCGGGCGCGCTTGGCGATATTCTCGGTGAGCAGCGCTTCAACAATGCCAAGTTCAGCTTTGGTGTCGGTGTCATCAAGGATCACCAGGTCCATGCCCAACTCCACCCGGTCGCCGTCTTTCACCAGGATTTTCCGGACGATGCCGCCTTCCATGTGCTGGATTTTCTTGGTGTTGGATTCAGCGACAATGGTGGCCGATGCAATGACCGCGCTGTTGATCAGGGTGAGCACCGACCAGCCGCCGAAGACGCCGACCATCACGACAATCGAGATATAGCCAATGATCTGGAAGCGCCGCAGCGAACTGTCGGTGTTGAGCGGGGTCATGCTGGCACCACTGGGCGCTGCAATACCTTGCGCATGATTTCATCACGGGGGCCAAGCGCTGCCACCTTGCCTTCGTTCAGCACCATCATCTTGGTGATGGAGGCCAGCGCGCTGGGCCGGTGGGCGATGATCACCACTGCGGCGCCGCGCCCAAGGCTGTGGCGGATGGCCCTGTCAAGCGCTGCTTCGCCTTCGGCATCAAGATTTGAATTGGGTTCATCGAGCACAAACAGCACCGGGTCATTGTAGAGCGCCCTTGCCAGGGCCAGCCGCTGGCGCTGGCCTGCGGAAAGCCTGGAGCCGTTCTCGCCAAGCTGGGTATTATAGCCATCAGGCAGGCGCACGATCATGTCGTGGAGATTGGCAAGGCCCGCCGCCTCCACCACTTTTTCCGATTTCGCATTGGGGTCAAAGCGCGAGATGTTCTGCATCACCGTGCCGTCGAAAAGCTGCACATCCTGCGGCAGATAGCCGATGAGCTTTCCCAAATCATCGGGATCGCGCTGGTCAAGGCTGGCCCCATCAATGCGCACATGGCCCCGCGTCGGCAGGGTGATGCCGACAAGAGCGCGGGCGAGTGTGGATTTGCCGGCGCCCGTGGGACCAATCACGCCAATCCCCTCGCCAGGGCTGACGCTGAATGACACGCCCGCAAGCAGCGGCTTCTCCGTGCCCTGCACCTGGATGATCAGGTTTTCCACATCAAGCTGGCCCCTGGGCGGCGGCAGCGCCATCAATTCACCGCGCGCTGGCACGGCTTTCAAAAGCCCGGTCAGGCGCTCGCGGGCTTTGCGAAATCCCAGGAACTGCTGCCAGTTGGCCACCGCCTGCTCAACCGGCGCCAGAGCGCGGGACATGATGATCGAGGCCGCGATCATGGTGCCAGCGGAGATCTCCTGATAAATTGCCAGATAAGCGCCCAGCGCCAGAATGCCCGACTGCACCATCAGCCGCAAAACCCGGCTGGCCGCCCCCAAGCCCCCGCCTGCGTCATTGGCCAGGGTCTGATAATCGAGCGCTGTCTGCTGCACCGCTGTCCAGCGGTCGCGCAACGCCCCCACCATGCCCAGCGCATGCAGCGCCTCGGCATTGCGCCTGCCCTCCTCGGTCATCTGGGTTGCTTTCATCGTGGCGCGCATGGCCTCCGCAGTGGGGTCGCGGGTGGCTTGCTCGGACATAACCGCCAGCGCGAAGATCACCAGCGCCGCAAACAGCGAGGCCACGCCCAGCATCCAGTGCATGAGGAAGATGATGCCAAGATAAACCGGCACCCACGGCATATCCAGAAACGCAAAAGGCCCCTGCCCCGACAAATATTGCCGCACAGTCGCCAGATCATTCACCGGCTGCGAACCTATCCCCGGCGTTTTCCGCAGCGCGTGCAGGGTCACAATATTGAAAACCCGGTCGCGCAAGCGCTCTTCAACGCGCCGCCCAATGCGCACCAGAAGCCTTGCGCGCAAATATTCGAGAAATCCGTAATAGCCATAAAGAATGATGACAATGGCAATCAGCGCCAGCAATGTTGGCACACTGCCCGAGGTCAGCACCCGGTCATAGACCTGGAGCATGAACAATGGGCCCGTCAACATCAGGATATTGACCAGGGCGCTGAAGATGCCGGTGGAGACAAATGCCCCACGGCTGGTCTGATAAATGGCCTTTATTTCGTCGGTGCCGGATGCGATTGAACTGCTCATGGAAAGCTCTGTAGCCGTTCCCGCGAGTTTTCCCAAGACTTCTTGAAATCCACGGCCGCGGGTGCCCGATGACTCCCTTGGACTGTTTAACTATTGCAATTTCGCCTCAAGGTACTATCTTAACTGCTATGAACACCCTGACTGAAAAAGAACTCATAATGCGCATCCCTGTGTGGCCGCTCCTGTAGGATTGGTAATTCTACCTGAGCAAAGTAGCGATAGTGGCCGTCAGAAGGACCATGCCCAAAAAGTGGCCCAAGAGTATGACGCGGTTGGTTTCCTTGTTCATCCGGATTTGCCGCCTTAATTCTTCGATGGCAAGTTGGCCGTTCTTTATGGCTCTGTTCGCATCGTCATAAGTTTCCCTGATCGCTGTCTTCATGGAGTCATAACCAGCGCTGACCAACGCCTTGGAGCCAAGACCGTGATAGGAAGCGCCAAAATCCCTGTCGGCGGCATAATATCGCGTGACAGCAGCCACGCTGCGTTCAGGCAGCAAGGATATTTCTGATTTCAACTGTTCAATCATGAAGCTGTTGTCGTTCGCAACCACCACGAAAGGCCTCATTTTGCCATTATTCTTCATGTTCCGCAGTTTCTCGAGGGTCCGCCGATAGCCACTGGTTGTAAAAATCTTCGTGTACTGCGACAGGGTGTCTTCGATCTCAGACAGCAGTCCTATGGCCACTTCACTCGCTCTGCGCCGCCGGTGGTAATCCCAAAGCAGCGCCTTGACATATTGCTGGGCAAGCCATGACAATACTCCGCCAATTGTCAGTATAAGCGACCCAAGACCACCATGCATCGCCACGTATTCAATCAAGCTTAGGGCTTGTAAGAAAATAACAGCACCAAGTCGAAACTGCTCGCTCCCCAGTTTCGTCATCCCAGCGAAAGCTGGGATCCAGCTTTCAGCGTAACGCAGCTTCGATAATCAAGGCCTGTTCAGGCGGCAAGCTGGATCCCAGCTTTCGCTGGGATGACGGTCGTGGGGTGGTGGTTCGTTTCGCATCGAGTCACTTATTTCCTTACAAGCCCTTACCAATGCCAAATTCCTGTTACGCCAAGGAAGATCAATACATCGGGGTGCAGATTTGGCAAGTCAAATGGCCGTGCACCAATTCGCTAGAAACCGACTTTTTCCTTTTCCAGAGTAAAATTCTGCTAGAAGCCCTGAAGGCGCACTGCGCTGAAACAGAGGGAACCAGATCTTGCACATACTCGTAATCGGCGCTGGCGGCATGGTTGGCGTGAAATTGATCAACCGGCTGTGCGCAGAGGGGGCCATCGCGGGCAAGGCTATTGCCCGCCTCACCCGCCATGATGTGGTGATCGCACCGCCGCCGCCACCGTCCAGCTTTCCCATTGATACCCATGCCAGTGATTTATCAACACCCGGAGAGGCCGAAAAGCTGGTGGCGTCGCGGCCTGATTTGATTTTTCACCTGGCGGCCATTGTCTCGGGCGAGGCGGAGGCTGATTTTGACAAGGGCTACCGCATCAATCTCGATGGCACCCGGTTTTTGTTTGATGCCATCCGCAAGGTGGGCGACGGCTATAAGCCACGGGTGATTTTTACCTCGTCCATTGCGGTGTTTGGCGCGCCCTTTCCCGAGGCCATCAATGATGAGTTTTTCACCACGCCGCTCACCAGTTACGGCACCCAGAAGGCCATTGGCGAATTGTTCCTGGCGGATTATTCGCGCCGGGGATTCTTTGACGGCATTGGCCTGCGCTTTCCCACTATTTGTGTGCGCCCCGGCAAGCCCAATCTGGCGGCGTCGGGCTTTTTCTCCGGCATCATCCGCGAGCCGCTTTCGGGCAACGAGGCGATTTTGCCGGTGAGCGAAGATGTCCGCCATTGGCACGCCAGCCCCCGCGCGGCGATCGGCTTTCTGTTTCATGCAGCGGGCATGGATACGGGTCCCCTGGGCCAGCGCCGCAACATCACCCTTCCCGGTGTATCCTGCACCGTGGGCGAGCAGATCGCCGCCCTTGGCCGCGCTGCCGGAACCAAGGCCACGTCTCTCATCCGCCGCGCGCCCAATGAAACGATCATCAAAATCGTCGCCGGCTGGCCCCGGAATTTCGAGGCCAAGCGCAGCATGGAACTGGGCTTCAAGGCGGAAAGCTCCTTTGACGAGATCATACGCGTCCACATCGAAGACGAGCTCGGGGGATGACGCGCAGCGCTGGGGCTGAGGCCATCTCCCGCAACACAAGCAAAACTCCCGCGTCAGCGGGTTGGTTCAATCCGCGCCACATCTTCGATGTGGATGGAGGGGACGCGGGTTGATCCCCAGTCGTCGACAGTGAGCCGCCCGGCAATGTGGAGGGGGAAATTGCGTTCGGCCAGGAGGAGTTCGCCCATATCTGTTCCCATGGCCCGAAAGGCGATGGCTTTGATGCGGGTGCCGTCATCGGCGGCCAGCGTGCAGCGGATATGGTCGGTGCCGGCCCGGTCAGCGTAGACGACGCGGTGGGCGGGGAAGGCAAACATGGGGGCGGCATGGCCGGAGCCGAAGGGGCCTGCCTGTTCGAGCAACTCGATCAGTTCCAGTGTGGCACCACCGGCGGACAGGGCACCATCGATGGAGAGGCCACGGTGGGCAGCGGCGTCCACCTGGGCGGAAAGTTTTTCATCAAGAAAGGCACGGAGATCAACCAGGCGCGCCACTGCGACGGTGAGGCCCGCCGCCATGGCATGGCCGCCGCCTTTGACGATGAGGCCTGCTTCAAAAGCCGCGCGCACAGCGCCACCCAGATCAACCCCGGTGATGGAGCGGCCTGAGCCTGCGGCGAATTTGCCCGCCTTGTCTTCCGCCAGCACAAAGCTTGGGCGGCTGAAGCGCTCTTTGAGACGCGCGGCGGCAAGACCGACAACGCCGGGATGCCAGCCTTTGGAGCAGACCAGCAAGACCCTCTGGCGCGCCTCCGTGCCCATTGCGGCTTCGGCCTGCATCACCGCCTGATCGACCACGGCGAGTTCGATGCCCTGGCGCTCACGGTTCAGGCGTTCGAGCTCCTGGGCGATGTTCATGGCGTCGTGACGGTCTTTGGTGATGAGGAGTTTCAGCGCCAATGCGGCATTGCCAATGCGGCCAGCGGCGTTGAGGCGGGGGCCGAGCACAAAGCCCAGCGCGTAAGGATCAGGCTTGCGCTTGAGCCGCCCGGTGTCAGCGAGCGCCGCCAGCCCGACATTCTCGCGCCGCGCCATGATCTTGAGGCCTTGCGTTACATAGGCGCGGTTGAGGCCCTTGAGCGGAACCACATCGCACACCGTGGCCAGGGCCACCAGTTCCAGCCATTGCAGCATATTGGGTTCAGGGCGGCTCTCGCCGTACCAGCCGCGCAGGCGCAAGACCTTGTTGATGGCGGCGATCAGGATCATCACCACCCCAGCCGCGCAGAGATAGCCAAAGCCTGAGACATCATCCTGCCGGTTGGGATTGATCACCGCATGGGCCTCCGGCAAAAATTCGCCCGCCTGATGATGATCAACGATGATGCTGACCAGCCCCAGATCCGCCGCATGGGCGAGGGGATCATGCGCCATCACCCCGCAATCCAGGGTGACGAGAATGTCAGCGCCCTGCCCTTTCAGATCGGTCACCGCTTGCTGGCTGGGGCCGTAGCCCTCGGTGAGGCGGTCAGGAATATGCACCGTGGCATCGCTGCCGACACTGCGCAGGAAGAGTTTGAAGATGGCGGCGGAAGATACGCCGTCGACATCGTAATCGGAAATGACGCCGATCATCTCCGCCTTCATCACGGCATCAGCGAGGCGTTCAGCGCCCTTCTCCATGTCGCGCAAGGCGGAAGGCTGCGGCATCAGCCCGCGCAAGGTGGGGTTGAGAAAAGCTTCCGCCTCATCAATGCCCACACCGCGCGCCGCCAGCACGCGGCCGAGAATATCGGGGAGTTCATGGCGCTGCGAAATCGCCTGGGCAATGCGCGATTCTTCCAGCCGCGCCTCCCAGCGCCTGCCGGTGGCTGAGCGTTCGACATTGAGGAAAGAGCGGGTCAACGCATCTTTCCTCCCCCCCTTGCGGGGGAGGTGGCGCGGAACGCGCCGGAGGGGGGCCTTGGCCGCGAGTCCCGCGGCAAGGGCCCCCTCCGCCTCGCTGCGCTCG
>JANOTU010000348.1:0-7915 GCA_031416515.1 Hyphomicrobiales bacterium | reverse complement strand
ACTCGCGGAACCGCCCCCTCATCCGGCGCGCGGCCTGACGGCCGCGATCCACCATCCCCCGCGAGGGGGGGGGGAAGGAAGAATAAAAAGTGTTTCATAACGCTAAACACTGCAACAATATGGATTTTTGCACATGCAGGCGGTTTTCGGCCTCGTCGAACACCAGCGAGTCGGGCCCGTCCATCACCTCCGCTGTCACTTCTTCGCCCCGGTGGGCAGGCAGGCAGTGCATGAATTTGGCGTGTTTTCCAGCAGCCTGCATCAGGCGCTGGTTCACCTGATAGGGCTTCAGCAGATTGTGGCGGCTGGCTGAATCAGTATCATGCATGGACACCCAGGCATCAGTGATCACGCAGTCAGCGCCGGTAACTGCGGCTTCTGCGCTGGTTGTCACCGTCACATCGGCCTTGTTGTCCTTTGCCCATTGCAGAACGGATGCGGGCGGCATCAGTTCTTGCGGGCAGCCCAGACGCAGTTTGCCGCCCATCCGTGCTACCGCATGAATCCAGGAGGTTGCGACATTGTTGCCATCGCCGACCCAGGCCACGGTCTGCTCGCGCAAGGGCCCCAGGCGCTCTTCCAGCGTCATCACATCAGCCATCACCTGACAGGGGTGCGATAAATCTGTGAGGCCGTTGATCACCGGCACCGTGGCACCCGCCGCCAATTCCGTGAGATGAGAATGCTTCGACGCCCGGATCATGACGCCGTCAACATAGCGCGATAGAACTTGGGCCGTATCCGAAATTGATTCACCCCGCCCCAATTGCATGTCACTGGCTGAAATCACCAGCGTGTCGCCGCCAAGCTGGCGCATGGCCACTTCAAATGACACCCGTGTGCGCGTTGATGGCCGTTCAAAAATAAGCGCCAGCACATGGCCCTTGAGCGGCTCAGCCGGATCGCGCCTGCCCTTGGGCCAGCCGGCGCGCGCGGATTTCATCGACCGCGCTTTGGCAATGACAGCGCTCAATTGCGCGCCGGAAAAATCCGCAAGATCGAGAAAATGTCTGGGCATTTTCAGGCCGCTTTGGCTTCAAACATTACGCAGACCGCCTCAAGGCGCTTGACGGCGTCAGCAATATCAGCGTCCGTCACTATGAGCGGCGGCAGCAGCCGCACCACATTGTCGCCTGCGCCAATCACCAGCAAATGCTGGTCCAACGCCGCCGCCTGAAATTCCGTGTTGGGCACTTTGCATTTGATTCCCATCATCAAGCCCACACCGCGGATGTCTTCGATGATGGCGGGGTGCTCATCCTTGAGCTGCGCCAGTTTCTGTTTCAGGGCGAGGGCGCGCTGCTGCACCGACTCAAGAAAGCCTTCGGCCAGCACCACATCGAGCACGGCATTGCCAACCGCTGTCGCCAGCGGATTGCCGCCAAAGGTGGAACCATGGGTTCCAGCAACCATGCCGACAGCGGCCTTTGCAGTCGCCAGACAGGCCCCCAGCGGAAAGCCGCCGCCAATGCCCTTGGCAATCGCCATGATATCGGGCGCAACACCGGCCCATTCATAGGCAAAGAGCTTGCCGGTGCGGCCAATGCCACATTGCACTTCATCATAGAGCAGCAGCAGCCCGTGCTCATCGCAAAGCTGGCGCAGCAGTTTCAAATCCTGATGCGGCACGGGCCGAACCCCGCCCTCGCCCTGCACGGGTTCAATCAGAATGCCCGCCGTTTCCGGTCCGATGGCGGCTTTCAGGGCCTGATAATCGCCAAAGGGAACCTGGTCAAAGCCCTCGACCTTGGGCCCAAAGCCCTCCAGATATTTGGCCTGGCCGCCAGCGGCAATGGTGGCCAGGGTCCGGCCATGGAATGCGCCTTCAAAGGTAATGAGGCGGTATTTTTCCGGGTGGCCATGGGCCGCATGGAATTTCCGCGCCATTTTAATCGAACATTCCAGCGCCTCAGCGCCTGAATTGGTGAAGAAGACGGTTTCCGCAAAGCTCTGCTCAATCAAGCGCTTGGCAAGTCTCTCCTGCCCCGGCATCTGATACAAATTCGACGTGTGCCAGATTTTCTGCGCTTGTTCGGTCAAGGCCTGCACCAGATGCGGGTGCGCGTGGCCACAGCTGGTGACCGCGACACCGGCCCCAAAATCCAGATATTCCACACCTTCTGGCGTGTAGACGCGCATGCCGACGCCGCGTTCAAATGACACTTTGGCGCGGGCGTAGGTTGGCAGAACCGGGGAAATCGTCGGGATTGGCTTCATTTGGCGCTTATATGGCGCTGCTTCCGGCTGGTCAAATGGGGGGGTGAGTCAAATGAGCGCATGGACGGGCGATTCATTCTGTTGATAAGGTTTCATTAACCAGAGGCCAAATGCGATTAGCTGGGGAAAACACATATTCAGGGCTTTTGGAATGTTGAAGTTCGCCTACCGCGTATAGTAGGGTTCGCGTACCAGACTACGATATATGGTGGATGCGCAAAAAAGTGCCGCGATTTCTGTCGTTGGCGCAAGGAGAAGGATTCGAGCATGAACGCAGAACTGCATACCACGCATGGGGCCGCTGCAATGCCCTGGACCGAAGACCGCGTTGAGCTTCTTAAAACCCTCTGGACCGAAGGTTTGAGCGCCAGCCAGATTGCGACGCGCCTCGCCCAGGGTGTCACCCGCAACGCCGTCATCGGCAAGGCCCACCGCCTCAATCTTGCCGGCCGCGCCCAGGCCCCGCGCAGCGCCGCGCCCCGCGAGCCCCGCCAACAGCATCAACCATCGCACCCGGGCCGCGTCACTGGCCAGCCCTCCATGCCGCTGGCCGGCAACACCGCCCTCAAACCCCAGCCGCGCGCCGCACATCAGCCGCGTGCCGTCGCAAAACCAGCACCCGCCCCCATGCGTCTTGTCGATGTCGCCAAGAGCAGCCGCCTCACCATCCAGCATCTCTCCAACAAGACCTGCAAATGGCCCATCGGCGATCCCGGCCATGCCGATTTCTGCTTCTGCGGCCACGGCCCCCGGGACGGTTCCCCCTACTGCGAATACCACGCCCGCATGGCCTATCAACCCCTGCAGGACCGTCGCAACCGGAAGACGTCCTACGGCTAAAGGCCTATAGCTTAAGTTACAACGTCTTCCACAAGGCAGCGCTGCCAAGTTCTTCCACCAATTTCGCGTGGGACAGGCGTTCGAGGTCGTTAAGTCTGGAGGCCAAGGGGCGGGGGCGCGTGGTGATGTGTGTCTGGCGGGTTGCCCGGGGTTTGCCGCTTGATGTGGCCAGGGACAGGGCTGTCTGACGCCCGCCGATCAGTTCGATATAGACTTCGGCGAGGAGCTCGGAATCAAGCAGCGCTCCATGTTTGCTGCGCCGGGAGTTGTCAACACCGTAGCGCTTGCACAAGGCATCGAGGCTGTTGGGGCCCATGGGGTGTTTTTGCCGCGCCAGCATCAAGGTATCGATGACGCGGGCAGACAGGATGGGGGCTTTGCCCAGATAACCCAGCTCAGCATTGAGAAAGCCCAGATCGAAACTGGCGTTATGAATAATGAGCACCGAGTCGGCGATGAAGGCCAGAAACGCTTCGGCGATTGTGGCGAAGACCGGCTTGTCGCTGAGAAATTTTGTGCTCAGGCCGTGAACGGCTTCGGCCTCGCGCGGCACCTCGCGCTCAGGATTGATGTGGACATGGTAGGTCTGGCCGGTGGGCAGATGATTGATGAGCTCAATGGCGCCAATCTCGACAATGCGGTGGCCTTTGGCTGGCTCCAGGCCGGTCGTTTCGGTATCTAGGATGATTTCTCTCATGGGCGGAGCGCGGCAATGATGTTGCTGATTTGGGTACGTGTATGCTCAAGCTCGCGCGAGGTATCAATAACGAAATCGGCCTTTGCCCGCTTTTCTGCATCCGGCGTTTGCCGCGCCAGGATGCTGGCCAATTTTTCTGGCGTCATGCCGGGGCGCTGCAGGGCGCGACGTTTCTGGATCTCGGGCGGGGCTGATACAACCACGATGCGGTCAAGCTGGGCTTCACCACCGGATTCAAAAAGAAGCGGAATGTCGAGCACGACAATCTCCTGGCCTTGAGAGCGGCAGGCTTCCAAGAACGCCTGCTGGCTCTTCTGAACGAGCGGGTGAACCGCGGCCTGCAGGCGTTGCAGAGCTGGGGGATCATCAAGCACAAGCTTTGCCAGGACGGATCTGTCAACAGCGCCATCTTTGACCGACTTGGGGAAAAGTGCGGCAACTCCAGCCACCGCTTCGCCGCCTTTTTCATAAAGGCGGTGCACTTCGGCGTCACTGTCGAAAACTGGCACACCCTGGCTTGCGAAGATTTTCGCCGCCGTGCTCTTGCCCATGGCAATTGAACCGGTGAGGCCCAAGGTGATCATCGGCGATAATCCGGATCAACATCGCGCGCCACGAGGTCATAAAGTGCGGCAGTCACCTGTGGCCTTGACCCGTACCATAGTTCAAAACCCCTTACCGCCTGATGCAGCAACATGCCGAGACCGCCAACCGTGTCATTCCCCCGCGCCCGCGCCGATTTCAGAAGCGGGGTTTCAAGTGGTGAATAGACAATGTCGGCAACCGTGGCGCAGGTCGGCAGTTTGCCAAGATCAATATCAAGCGGGGCTTGCCCGCTCATGCCGAGCAAGGTGGTGTTGACCAGCAGGGCGCTGTCTGCAAGAGCATCGGCGCGGGCATGCCATGGCAGAGGCACAATGTGCTTTCCGAATTTTTCCCGCAGGCGCTCGCTGCGATCCAGCGTGCGGTTGATGAGGGCGATTTCGCTGACACCCTGATCAAGCAATGCGCCGACAATCGCCATGGCGGCACCGCCTGCGCCGAGGAGCACAGCGCGCTGGTTTTCCAGATGAAGAGTCCTGGCGTTGGCAAGAAGGTTGGCAATGAAGCCTTCGCCGTCTGTGCTGGCGCCCAGAAGCATGCCATCTTTTATGTAAATGGTGTTCACAACGCCAATGCGCGCAGCGATGTCGTCAACGAAATCAACTGCGGTGAAGGCTGCTTCCTTGTGAGGGAGTGTCACATTGCAACCAGCATAGCCCGCCGCAGCCAGACCCTTCAAGAACGGCAGAAGTGCTGCTGCCTCAACCGGCACACGCTCGTAGGAACCGGTAATGCCATGAGTCTTGAGCCAGTAATTGTGGATCAGGGGCGATCTTGAATGGCTGATCGGCCAGCCAATGACGCAAGCTTTTTTCATGTCGGTATTTCGCCTGCGCTTCTTAAATATTCAAGCAAGGGCAGCAAGGGCAAGCCCAAGATGGTAAAATAATTGCCCTCAATGCGCGAAAACAACTGAAGCCCAGTTCCTTCCAGCTTGTAAGCGCCAACCGATGTCATGGCATCAGTGCCAATACGCGTCAGATAGGAATCGACAAAGTTCACACTGAAATCTCGCATGGTCAAATGAGCGCAGTCTTGAAGCTCCCACAGCATGGTGCCATTCCTGGCGCAACACACCGCTGATAGCAGTTCATGGGTCTGCCCGCGAAGGGCCAAAAGCTGCTCCCTCGCTTGGGCAAGACTTTGAGGCTTGTCGTGGGCCTTACCCTGGCATGACAGGATCTGATCAGCGCCGATGACAAGATGATTGGGCATCAGCGCGGAAAGCGCCTGCGCCTTGGCCTCTGCCAGCAGCCGCGCCATCTGCTCAGGCGGCAGACCGGCATTGTCGACCTTGAGTGCTGCTTCGTTCACGGCAGGAGAGCGCGCAAGAAAATTCACGCCGGCATTGCGCAGGAGTTGCTGGCGGATAGCGCTGGTGGATGCCAAGACAATAGCCATATCAACGATCCGCATTGCGCTCCGCAAAAAGATTAAGCACGGCTGCGGCTGTTTCTTCGACGGAACGGCGCGTAACGTCAATGAGCGGCCAGGCGTTCCCGGCACAGAGTTTCTTCATGGCCATGATCTCCGTGGTGATGTGGCGAGGGTCCGCATAGGTGGTCTCGCGGGCTTCATGCAGGGTCAGCAGCCGGTGCCGCCTGATCTGGGCGATTCGCTCGGCGCTGGCGATGAGCCCCACAATGAGCGGATGTTGCAGCTGGCCCAGATTGGCCGGTGGCGCTACGCCGGGGACAATTGGCACATTGGCGGTCTTGACGCCGCGCTGGGCCAGATAGATGCTGGTTGGGGTTTTGGATGTGCGGCTGATTCCAACCAAGACCACATCGGCTTTCTCGAGGTCATCAGAATTGTGGCCGTCATCATGGGCCATGGTGAAATTCAGGGCTTCGATGCGGCGGAAATACTCGGCATTGAGGATGTGCTGACCACCCACTTGCGGCTTGGACTCAGCATTGAGATATTGCGCCAGGCTGTTGATCACCGGATCAAGGATTGAAATGCAGGGAACGCTGAGGCGGTGGCAATAGTCCTCAAGCTGGCGGCGGATATCAAGATTGATGATGGTGAACATGACGATGCCAGGCTGCCGGTCAATTTCAGCCAACACGCGCTCAAGCTGCTTTCCTGTTCTGACCAGGGCATAGATATGTTCAATTGGTCGAAAATCAGCATATTGGGCCGTTGCCGCGCGGGCAACCGTGTTCAGAGTTTCGCCTGTTGCATCCGATATCAGATGCATATGAAAAAACCGTGGCTCTGACCGGGCTATCATGGCGGGATTGTGGACCAAATGTGGATAAGTTGGGCTGGAGAGCGTTCGATAACATGATTCCAGGCGGTTTCCCCAAAGTTTTCAGCCAGTCCTGTGGTTTTAGGATCACTTGCGAATAGCGGGGAGAACATGGACGCCTGTTGATGGTTTCTCACAAGCTTAGATGTGGGTTTTGAACGTTCTGTTAATACTGGTTAATTTTCAGTTCACTCAACTTCATTGAGAAGCGGCGGTTAACCAGGCGATGTGGTTTTGTGGACTTCATCTGAACAAAAATGTATCCCGGATTCAGGTCATGCAACTAAAGAATCTAAAAGTATAATAAGGTATTGTATGAAAGAGACGCTTGCTGAAAAACCTTTGCTTGATGTTCTGAGAGGCAGGATGCCAAGACGGCGACCTGTCTGGTTCATGCGACAGGCGGGGCGGTATTTGCCAGAGTATCGCAGTCTTCGAGCCCAGGCTGGGTCGTTTCTGGATTTGTGTTACAATCCGAAGCTTGCTTGCGAAGTAACCCTGCAACCCTTGCGACGCTATGATCTTGATGCGGCGATCCTGTTTGCTGATATTCTGGTGGTGCCGCACGCCATGGGTGTGGGTTTGAAGTTTGAGGAGGGCGAAGGGCCTATTCTGGAAACAGTCCGGGATATGGACCGGGTATTGAGGCTGGGTGGGATTAGCGAGACCTCAGAAGTGAAATCAGTTTGCGAGACAGTGGCCTTGGTGAAGCGTGGGCTGCCTCCTGACGCTGGCTTGATTGGTTTTTGCGGCGGTCCGTGGACGGTGGCGAGCTATATGATTGAGGGGCGGGGTTCGAACCGGGAACTGGCGAAACTGGCGGCTTTTGAGGGGAAGGCGTGGTTCGCGGCGTTGATTGAGAAGCTGGTTGCTGAATCAGTGGATTACCTGTCCGCGCAAATCTTGGCGGGTGCCGAGGTGGTGCAGATTTTTGATTCCTGGGCTGGGGAGTTGGCCGGGGCGCAACGGAATGAGTTTGTCATAAAACCGCTGGCGGAGATGACGCGGCTGCTGCGGGTGAAGCATCCCGGTGTTCCGGTTATTGTTTTTGCGCGCGGTCTGGGTGTTGGCCATCCAGGAATAGCCGAGGCGACAAAAGCTGCAGCAATTGGGGTTGAAAGCGAACTGTCCCTGTCCTGGGCCAGGGACAATGTGGCCGGTGATTGCGCCTTGCAGGGTAATCTTGATCCGGTGGCTTTGCTGGGTTCGGAAGGTGTGGCGCAGCGGGAAACCTTGGCTGTTGTGAAGGCGGTGCCCAAGGAGCGGCACATTTTCAATTTGGGCCACGGTATTCGGCAGGGGAC
>JANOTU010000347.1:0-7110 GCA_031416515.1 Hyphomicrobiales bacterium | reverse complement strand
CACGGTGCCGCGCGCGTTGACTTTGACGGCACCGAGGACTTGCGCGCCGCGGATGAACACCACCTTGTCGAAGAGATTGGTGACCGGGCAGACATGATTGGGGGTCACCCGCACGAGGTCGCCGACGCGGGGCTTTTCCTGGACCTTGGAAATATCCAGATAGCCATGCTCCTCATTGACCTCGTAAACCCGGGCCAGGGCCAGTTCTTGCGCGACCCCGTAGCCGGACAGTCCGAGCAGGTCGCTGGTCAAGGCTTTTGAACCGGCATCAATCAGGGCGCGCTCCGGGGCAGGGCGGCTGACCACAGTTGCCAGAACTGTCAGCGCGCAGTCGCCATAGGAGCAGGTGCCGCGTTCGGCCAGTGAGCGGTCAAAATAGATGTAGGTGCCAGCGCGGTACTCGGTGATGTGGGCCAGACCTTCGTTCTTCCACATGTCGGGCGAGCCGCCAGTGGTGATGACCTTGGTTTCAAGCCCCGCGCGGCCAAGCAGATCGCGGGCCGCTCCCAGAAATGCATCCGCCTGAACCCGTGTGCCGGGCTTGGCATAGGTCATCAGGCCGCCGTAACGCAGGCCTTTGGTCCCATCAATCATCTTGGCCAGCGCGGCGGCGGCTTCCGGCGTGGAAACACCATTGCGGTGGGCGCCGGTATCGCATTCCACCAGCACATCGATATTGCGTCCTCTCTGGCCCGCATGACCCAGGCCCTCGACTACGGTCTCATTGTCCGCCACCACCAAAATGTCAGTTCGCTTTGCCAGGGCAGCCAGGCGGTCAAGCTTGTGGCGACCGACGATATTGAAAGTGAGCAGCATGTCGCGGATACCGGCGTCTGCCATCACTTCGGCCTCGCCCAGTTTCTGCACGGTGATGCCCTTGGCACCGAGATCAATCTGGTGTTTGGCGAGTGCGACAAGCTTGTGGGTTTTGATATGCGGGCGGTTGGCAAAGCCGCTTGCATCGCAGCGCGCCTGCCAGCGCGCGAGATTTTTTTCGACGATGTCGATGTCAATGATCGGCACCGGGGTTTCGAGGTCTTCAATGCGTGACCCCACATCTTCGAATTCAAAATGCTTGAGAATATCCATGCGACCGAGAGCTGTCTTGTTGTGGAGTCTTGGCGTCATGCCAGCCTCTGGCGGATGGAGAGCTTCACAGTATCAAGCAAAACTGCCGCCAGCACCAGCGCGCCAAGGATCATCTGGGTATAGTGCGCGGGCAGGCCCATGAGGTTGATGGCGGTGTGGATGGAAGAGAGCAGCAGCACCCCCGCATAGACACCGGGCAATTGCCCCACACCCCCCTTGAGGCTGACACCGCCGATGACCACAGCGGCGAAGGCATTGAACAGCATGCCCGAGCCCAGATTGGCGGTGGCGCCTGAGGTGCGGATGGCAAGCAGCCAGCCGGCGAGACCTGCCACAGCGCCTGCCACCACGAAGGTCGTGAGAATGAGCCGGTCAACCTTGATGCCCGCCCGGAATGTGGCCACCGCATTGCCGCCCACCATGGTGACATGGCGGCCAAAGGGCGTTTTGACAAGCACGAAACTGAAGGCCACGAAACAGAAGATGGCGAGCCAGGCGATGAGCGGAATATGGAGCACGGTCTGGATGCCGATGTAGCGCAGCGATGGCGCCATGTCCTGTGCCGAGCGCCCGCCGGAAATGGCGACCACGAGGCCGCGCACCCAGATATAGGAGGCAAGTGTGACGATGAAGGCGTTCATGTTGAGCCGTACGACCAGCAAGCCATTGAGCGCGCCGATGAAGCCGCCAACAGCCAGCGCGATCATGAGCGAGATGGGCAGCACCAGCCATTCCGGCGTGAAGGAGTAGCCCAGGCCGATGCCATGCGAGCAGAACAGGATGCCGGTGACCATGGCGGTGAGTGCGGCCACTGATTCCACCGAGAGGTCCATGTTGCCGGCAATGATGACAATGGCGAGTCCAATCGCCATCACCCCCACAAAAGTCGATTGCTCAATGATATTGGCGAAAATGCCGATCTGGAAAAACTGGGGAATGGTCAGCGAGAATGCGATGAGCACCGCGACCAGCATGAACCAGACAAGATTGTCGAGGATGAATTCGACGGTGGCCCTCTGGCGGGAACCGATCACAATGTATCTTCCTTCCCTTCTCCCCTGGCGGGAGAAGGTGGCGCGAAGCGCCGGATGAGGGGGCGGCGCAGCAAGTCCAACCTCTCAGACTCGCTGAACCGCCCCCTCATCCGTCTCGCGGCCCAAGAAAGAGGCCGCGATCCACCTTCCCCCGCGAGGGGGGAAGGGGAATCTCCTGCAAAACTAATCAACGCTCTTGATCTTGTCGGTGGGCGCTTTGAGGTTGCCCCAGAATTTGGGCACATCGACATTGTCCTTGGTGATGGCGGCACCGGGGATTTTCAGGTTGGGGCCCCACTTCTCGATGGTCAAAGTCGACTCAAGCCCCAGCACATTATAGGTGCCGGGCTTGATTTCCTGCTTGTTCACCACCTTGTCGGCGAACATGGCGATGGCGGCGGCTTGGGCATAGAGCGGCTGCTCCACCTCAACCTGCTGCCAGCCCTTGCGGATCAGATCGAGTCCGACGGGCGCGCCATTGGACGAAACCAGCAGCACTTCGCCGGGCTTCTTGCCCTTGGCTTCAAGCGAGGCCACGGCTGCAACCGCGAGATGGGCGGCATGGACGAAGATCAGGTCTATATCCGGATTGGCCACCAACTGGTCGGACACGATCGTGCCTGCGTTGGAGGCTTCCCAGGCCATGGCGGGCAGCGAGATGATTTGAACGCCTGGATATGGCTTCATCTTCTCCTCAAAGCCCTTCTGGATGTCGAGCGTGTAAGGGTCCGCCGGGTCGCCGAGGACTTGCAGGATTTTGCCTTTCACTTCGCCGTTCTTGGCTTTGAGCAGCTTTTCAATTTCAGCCGCCGCGACATAACCAATCTCAACCGTTCCTGCGACCGACGTGAAATCGGAAGGCGTTGCCGTGATCTGCCGGTCGAAAATCATCACCGGGATGCCAGCCGCGCGGGCTTTTTCGATGGAGGGCTGGAGCGCGTTGAAATCAACCGCGGCCAGCACAATCGCCGCAGGCTTGAGCAGGATCACATCGTTCATCTGACTCTGCTGCAGATCGGTCTTGTTGTCGGCATTGAGGGTGACAGGCTCATAGCCCACATCCTTCAGGAATTTTTCAATAGCGCTCACCGACTCAGTCTGGAATTCATCGAGCAGGGTGGGCACCATGTAATAGATTTTGCCTTTCGACTGGGCCAATACGGGCGAGAACATCGCCGCCACCAGCGCCATCGCGCCTAAAACTGCGCTCAATAGTTTTCTCATGGGTTATCTCCTCTGTTGTGGATCGTGTTAAGCCGCCTTTGTTTCACCTGTGATCATGCGAACGACTTCATCTTGGTTGGTGTCCTTGCATTTTGCATCGCCCGCGACCTTGCCTTGGCGGATGACCACGACGCGGTCCGCCACCTGGAAGGCCTGGGCCATGATATGCGTTATGAAAATAACCGCAATCCCCTGGTCGGCAATGCGGCGAACCATCGCGAGGCCACGCCTGGTCTGCTCCACGCCCAAGGCGGCGAAAGGCTCGTCCAGAAGGACAAGTTTGCCGCCCCAATGCACGAAGCGGTTGAGCTCGATGGCCTGGCGCTGGCCGCCGGAGAGATGCTCAACATTGACGCGCAGCGACGGGATATTCGTTCCGGCATTGGCGATGGCCTTGGCGGCCACCTCTTCCATTTCGCGCTCCTGCAGGACGGGCACGCCGAAATAGCGCTTGACGATCTCGCGGCCCATGAAGAAATTGGCGACGACATCGACATTGGCGCACAGCGACAAGTCCTGATAGACGGTTTCGATGCCAGCGGCTTTGGCGTCCGAGGGCGAGGAGAAGTGGCGCTCCTGGCCTTCAAAAATGATCTGGCCGGATGTGGGCTGCAGGCCGCCCGCGATGATTTTCACCAGCGTTGATTTGCCCGCGCCATTGTCGCCCACCAGCGCCACCACCTCGCCCCGCAGGATATCGAAGCTGATGCCGCGCAAAGCCTCGATCGCCCCGAAATTGCGGGTGATGTCCTCCAGCTTTAGCAGCGGCGCATCGGTCACAGGCTTACCACTTGTCCTTCGTGGATCGACCGGTCGGCGGCCAGCACGATCTTCAGGCTCTTCACACCATCATTCATGTGTTCCGTCAAATCGAGGTCCTCCTCTATGGCCTTGAGCAGGTAGCGCTGCTCGCGCTCGCAAAGCGCGTCGTGGTCGGGCTCATCGCTCATGTCGATGCGCTCATCGGGCTTGGAGAAATCGGTGTGGTGCCAGAGAATCTGGTTGGTCCTGGTGTGAGCGTTGATGTCGTCGGACTTCACTTTCCCCGCCGTCTCCGCCATGACAATGGAGACGGAACCCTTGGGGCCGAACACATCCTTCACAAAAAACGCCGTCTCGCTGATCATCGGCCCCCAGCCCGCCTCGTACCAGCCGACCGAGCCATCATCGAAGATCACCTGCAGCATGCCGTAATTCTGCTGCTTGACCTCGTCGGTAAGCCTCGCGCCAATGGCGTGAACCTTGATGGGCTTGGCCTTGGTCATCTGGCACATCACATCGACATAGTGGACACCGCAATCGACAATCGGCGGGAAGCTGTCCATGAGCCGCTTGTGCCAGGCCCAGGTTTCGCCATTGGATTGCTGGTTGAGATTCATCCGGAAAACCAGCGGCGTTCCAAGCTGACGGGCGATCTCGATGAATTTGATCCACGATGGATGATGGCGGAGGATATAGCCGATCACCAGCTTCTTTCCTGTGCGTGTTGCCGTCTCCACCACCTTCTCGGCATTGAGCGCATTGTCGGCCAGCGGCTTTTCGACAAACACATGCGCACCTGCCTCCATGGCCTTGATGGCAAATTGCGCATGGGTGTCGGGCAGGGTGTTGATCGACACGACATCGGGCTTGAGCGCGGCCAGTGCCTTGTCGAAGTCATCAAACTTTTGCGCAAGCTTCAGCGCATCCGGCAATTCGCGGCTGGCAATGCGGCGCTCGCATACGCCCACCACCTCAAACTCCGGAATGCGCGTGTAAGCCAGCGCATGGCTCATCCCCATATTGCCGAGGCCGACGACGAGAACACGTTTTCCGGGCATGGCGATTCCACCTCAACTCGCGATCCCGAACACCTTACCAGCTCCGCAGGAGCGGGGAACAGAGGCTCAAAAGCCAGTCAGGGAAATGGTGGGCGATACTGGACTCGAACCAGTGACCCCTGCGATGTGTACACAGTGCTCTACCAACTGAGCTAATCGCCCTCCTTGAGGGTGAGGCCGTATAGGCGGGGTTTGACGGGGAAGTCAAGAAAGGCCGAAGAGCTCGTGGATTGCGTCCCAGCCTTGATCGTAATGGGTGATCAGTCTGTCGGGGTTGTATTCTGAGACCGGCTTGGGGGTGTAGCCGAAGGGGACGGCCAGTACAGGTACGCCTGCGGCCCTGGCTGTCAGGATGTCGGTTTCGCTGTCGCCGACCATCACGGTGCGGGGTTTTTTGAGGCCGAGCCTTTTGACTGATTCATGGAACGGGCGGGGATCGGGTTTGGCGATGCCGATGGAATCAGGGCCAATGACAGAGCCAAAATATTTCAGCAGGTCGAGTTCTTCGAGGAGGCGCAGCGACAGGGATTCCAGCTTGTTGGTGCAAACGCCGAGGCCGATACCTTCGGATTTGAGGCGCGTGAGCAGGGTTTCGAGGCCTGGGAAAATGACGCTGCCGGCGGAAATATTTTCCGCGTAGAAGGCCACGAAATTATTGTAATGCGGCTCGACCTCAAAATCTTGCGGATATTCGCCGGTTGCTTTCAAGCCCCTGGTAATCAGGGCGCGGGCGCCGTGCCCCACGAAGACGCGCACCTCCTCCATGGTGATGGGGCGGCGGCCCATGCCTTCCAGCACATGGTTGGTGGCCCGCATCAGGTCGGGGGCGGTATCGACGAGGGTTCCATCGAGATCAAAGATAACAGCGCGGTCGGTCATGTGAACCTTGTTTGTGAGCGGCATAACCCTATGCTAAGAGCCGCGCCATATTGATTGGGAGACGAAGATGGATATTCGCAAAAGTCAGTCCCTGCGCGACATACTCAAAGACAAGGCGCTGCTCAAGGACAAATGCTATGTGGGTGGCAAATGGGTGGGAGGAGTCGCCAATATTGATGTGACCAATCCGGTTGATGACCGCGTGATTGGAGTTGTGCCGAAGCTTGGCGGGGCGGAAACCCGGTTGGCGATTGAAGCGGCGCAGCGGGCGCAGAAGGACTGGGCCAGGAAGACCGCCAAGGAACGCGCCGGTATCTTGCGCAAATGGTTCAACCTGATGATGGAAAACCAGGAAGACCTGGCCCAGATCATGACCGCGGAACAGGGCAAGCCCCTGGCCGAATCGCGCGGCGAAGTGGGCTATGGCGCGTCGTTCATTGAATTTTTCGCCGAGGAGGGCAAGCGGATCTACGGCGAGACCATTCCCTCGCCCTGGGCCAATTCACGGATGCTGGTGCTCAAGCAGCCGGTGGGCGTGGTGGCGGCGATCACGCCGTGGAATTTTCCCAATGCGATGATTGCCCGGAAAGTGGGGCCAGCACTGGCGGCAGGCTGCGCTGTTGTGTGCAAGCCCGCGAGTGAGACGCCCCTGTCGGCTCTGGCGATGGCGGAACTGGGCGAGCGCGCTGGACTCCCTCCGGGCGTGTTCTCGGTGATCACCGGGTCCGCCAAGGACATTGGCGCGGAAATGACCTCGAGCCCGATTGTGCGGGCGCTCACCTTCACCGGTTCCACCGAAATCGGCCGGATGCTGATGGCGCAGTGCGCGCCAACCATCAAGAAAATCGGACTGGAGCTTGGCGGCAACGCGCCGTTCATCGTGTTTGATGATGCCGACCTCGATGCGGCGGTGCAGGGCGCCATGATGTCGAAATACCGCAACGCCGGGCAAACTTGCGTCTGCGCCAACCGCCTGCTGGTGCAGGAAGGGGTTTATGACGCATTCGTGGAAAAGCTTGCCGTGGCGGTGCGAAATTTGAAGGTGGGTGACGGCGTTGAAACCG
>JANOTU010000346.1:0-2394 GCA_031416515.1 Hyphomicrobiales bacterium | reverse complement strand
CGGCGCCAGCCACAGCGGCGGGCAGAATGCGGTTCGACCTTGTGTTTTACCATGGCTCACGCAGAGGGCCGGTTGGATTTAAGCGATGCCCAAAGGCCTTGCGCTCACAGGGTCAACCTACAATTTTGGAGAATACCCGCTTATGGCCGATCGAGCGTACGCTGTCAAGGACTAAATTCAGGGTCCGTTTTCAGCCCGCCACCGCATCGATGATCCGCACCCAGCTCCTGATTCCGCGCCGGAAGCTTTCGAGGTTGTATTTCTCATTGGGGCTGTGGATGGCGTCGTCATGCAGGCTGAAGCCGATCAGCACTGAATCCATCTGGAGTATATCCTTGAAGAAGCGGCAAATCGGGATCGACCCGCCAGAGCCAATCAGCACGGCGTCGCGGCTGAATTCCTGGCTCAGGGCCAGCGCCGATTTTTCAATCAGCGGATTATCCTCAGCAATTTCCGAGGCAGGGGTGCCGCCGCCCCGTCCAGAGAATTCCAGTTTACAATCCTTGGGAATATGAGCCTTGGAAAATGTCTGGAAGGCCTTGAGCACTTTCGCCGGATTTTGCTTGCCAACCAGGCGGAACGTCAGCTTGGCGTGGGCTCTGGATGGCAGCACGGTCTTGGACCCAGCACCCTGATAGCCGCCCCAGATGCCGTTGACTTCGGCTGTGGGCCTGGCCCAGATTTGCTCCAGCACCCCCCTGCCCTTTTCGCCCGCGGGCTGAGCCAGCCCCACAGCGCGCATGAATTTCCGCTCGGAGAATTTAAGCCCCTGCCACTGCGCTCTTGTCGGCCTGGAAAGCTCAGCCACCCCATCGTAAAAACCGGGAATTGTCACCTTGCCATTCTTGTCATGGAGGGCCGCCAGCAGCTTCGTCAGCACCCGGATGGGATTCATCGCCGGGCCGCCATACATGCCGGAGTGCAGATCGATGCGCGGGCCGGTTATGGTGATTTCCTCATGCACGAGACCGCGCAGCCTGGTGGTGATGGCGGGCGTTTTCGCGTCCCACATTTCTGTATCGCAGATAAAGGCCGCGTCGCAGGAGAGTTCTCTGGCATTGGCCTTGAGGAAGGGTGCCAGCGACGGCGAGCCTGATTCCTCCTCGCCCTCGATGAGGAAGGTGGCCTTGATGGGAAGCGACCCCGTGGCCCCGATCCAGGCCCTGGCGGCCTCGACAAAGGTCATGAACTGGCCCTTGTCGTCGGCGGCGCCCCGGCCATAAATCGCGCCCTCCCGGATGGTGGGCTCAAAGGGCGGAGAGTTCCACAAGTCCAGGGGATCGGCGGGCTGCACGTCATAGTGGCCATAAAACAGATTATGCGGGGTTTTGTTATTTGTTTTTTTCGGCGTGTAGTGGGCCACAACCATGGGGCGGCCAGCTGTGCGGCGCGCCTCGGCCACAAAACCCAATTCATGCAAGCCTGCCACAATCATCTGCGCGGCTTTGTCGCAATCCGCGTGAAAGGCGGGATCGGCCGAGACTGAAGGAATGCGCAACAACTCGAAAAGCCGCTTCTGGCTGTGTTCCAGTCCCGTTTCGGCATAAGCGAGAACGGCATTCACATCAGGCAGGGACATTTGCGTTTCCTTCACTTGTTTCAGGGATTATTACCAAATCACCGCTAATGTCCCACATTGCCGCGAAGTGCTGCAAGGGTGAAATGATGAGCATGGCAGAAACCGATTTTTCATTGGCCCGTGACAGTCTGCAGGCGCGCGAGCCCTCAGCCCGGCTGCGCCGCATCAGACGCCATGGCTATCAGCGCTTCCGCCTGGTCATGGCCAGCATCGATCTGGCCTTCGTGTGGAAGCGGCGCTGGTTTATTTTCACCCTCATTGCCGGCTTCCTGATGATGGCGGCACCAACGCCAGCGGGCCTCACCGAAAACGGCCAGATCATTCTGGTCATGTCGCTGATGGCCACCATGCTGTTCATCACCGAGCCCGTCCCCCTGCCCTCGGTGGCGCTGCTGATCATCATTGGCCAGGTCATGCTCCTTGGGGTTGATTCAACCACCGTGGCCAAAAGCCTGATGGCCGATTCAGTTCTGTTCATCATGGGATCGCTGATGCTGGCGGTGGCGGTGGTCAAGCAAAAGCTCGACAAGCGCATTGCCCTGGCCATCGTGCGGGTCACGGGCACCAGCGTGTTCTGGATCAGCTTCGGCATCACCGCCACGTGCGGGTTGCTGGCCTCGTTCATTGGCGAGCACACAGTGGCCGCCATGATGCTTCCCGTCGGCGTGACATTGATCAGCCTCACCTCCACCGATTCCAAAAAGGTCAAGAACCTCGCCGCCGTGCTGCTTCTGTCAATCTCCTACGGCTGCGCCATCGCCGGCATCGGCACCCCATCGGGCGGGCCCCGCAACGCCATCATGATCGGCTACTGG
>JANOTU010000345.1:0-5536 GCA_031416515.1 Hyphomicrobiales bacterium | reverse complement strand
TCGGCGGCCAGGGCGGCGATCTCGGCTTGCGCCACGCGGGTTTTGAGCCACTGGATGCGGAAATTGGCGATGGAGGGCAAGAAGATCAACACTTCGCCCAGCATGACAAAAATAATAGTGAGCGCCAGCACCTTGCCAGAAAGTCCCGAGAGCAGCCCCGGTTGTGGGAGGTGTGTGCGATTGAGAGTCATTCAGATTGGTGTTTACCCCAATTTGCCCACGAGGCCTATCACGCGTCGCAGCCAGGGATTGGATGCCAGTTCTGCGTAATGGACGATGGCGGCGCGGCGGTTGGCTTCGCCTCGGGTGGGGTAGGGGAAGATGGTGTTGACGAGCGATTTAACGCCCAGTCCGTTGCTCATGGCGAGCACCCAGGGCTGGATCAACTCGCCAGCTTCCGCGCCGACGATGCCAACACCGAGAATGCGGCCGCGTTTGCCGATAACGGCTTTCACCAGGCCTGCGGTTTTGCCCTCGGTTTGGGCGCGGTCATTGTTGTGGAAGGGCCAGCGCAAGATATTCACGCTATCGCCGTGAAGCTTGCGGGCGGCGGCTTCGGTCAGGCCAACTTGCGCCAGTTCAGGATCAGTGAACGTCACCCATGGGGTTATGCCCGCATCCTTTTTGATCGGCAGTGCGAATAGAGCGTTGCGCACCACAAGGCCTGCGTGATGGCCCGCCACATGGGTGAATTGCAGGCCGCCCGCCACGTCGCCGATGGCATAGACCTTGGCGTTGGTGGTGCGCAGCCCCTGATCAACGACAATGCCTTTGGGCGCGCAATCAATGCCAGCGGCCTCAAGCCCCAGGCCCTCGACATTGGCGACGCGGCCCGCGGCGATGAGCAGATGCGAGCCCTCCACATCATTGACCCTGATGCCGCCAGCGGTTTTGGCAACGGCGGTGACCGTTGTTCGAGTTTTGATTTCCACAACTTCTGCGATGAGTTGTTTCAGGACCACGGCGGCAAGCTCGGGGTCATCCTTGGCGAGGGGATCAAATGCCTCGATGACGGTGACGCGGGAGCCAAGGCGGCGGTGGGCTTGGGCCATTTCCATGCCGATGGGGCCGCCGCCGATGATGATCAGGTGCTCCGGCAACACCGTGTTGTCGAACAGCGTTTCATTGGTGAAAAAGGGGACATCGGCAAGTCCTGGTATGGGCGGCACGGCGGCGCGCGAACCGGTGGCGATGACAAATCGCCTTGCGGTGAAGCTCTCGCCTCCTGCTTCAAGCGTGGTCGCGTTGATGAATCTTGCAGCGGCGCGGATGACTTTTACACCGAGTTTTTCAAACCGCGCCTGACTGTCATTGGGTTCGATTGCCGCGATGACGTTATGAATGTGGGCGTGGACTTTTTTGAAATCGACCACGGGTTCGGGCGTTGTCACGCCAAATTTCGCGCCCTCGCGCGCCGCATGGGCGTGGCTTGCCGCAGCGATCAGGGCCTTTGAGGGAATGCAGCCGTAATTCAGGCAATCACCGCCCATTTTGGATTTTTCAAACAGCACCACCTTGGCGCCAAATTGCGCCGCCGCCGCCGCAACCGTCAGGCCGCCAGAGCCTGCGCCAATGATGGCAAGATCATATCTCATGTCCGTTTCCAGTGTTTGAGGCCGATGGGGATGAGGGCCACGCAGCCCAGGGCAACAAAGGCGATGATGATTTGCGGGGTGAATAGAGCTTGCGGCTGCAGGTCAAGCGCGCAATTGGCGCTGCCCTTTGTCGCCACGCAGGAATCGTAAATCCGCATTTGCGCGTCGATGATGCTGTCAAGGCTGGTCCCCAGCCAGGAAAAGGCAATGGTGCCGGGGATGATGCCGATGATGGTGGCGGCAATGAAAGTCTTCAGTTTCACATTGCTGAGGCCCGCCACGGCATTGACGATGAAAAACGGAAAGGCCGGCACCAGGCGCAGGAACAGGAGATAGTTGAAGGCGTCTTTTTGAAAGCCATCAGAAAGTTTGCGGACCAAAGGGCCAGCGCGCGCCGCAATGGCAGCACCCAGCGAGGTCTTGACGATCTGGAACACCACGACAGCGCCCAGTGTTGCTGCCACAACATTGATCGGTGCCCCCAGCCGCCAGCCAAACAGAAACCCCCCCACCACGCTCATGAGCGCCGCGCCTGGAATGGAAAGCGCCACCACGCCCACATAAATCGCCATATAGGCCAGAATCGCCAGTGCGAGATGGCCCGCCACAAATTCCTTGAGGACGGCGCGGTTGTCGGCAATGACGTCCAGCGACACATAGCGGTCTGCCCCCAAGCCATAGGCCACGGCAATCAGGGCCACGAGGCCGACGATGGGAAGCCATGTCCTGATGATTTTCATGGCATTCCACTTGCACCCGGCAAAGCCTCCTGAACAGGGGGCCTCACCGGCTCGTGAGAAGAATTCAGGTCCCGTGTCCGCCATCGTTGACTTTGCCTTGGCTTTACCCCTATATCCCGGCCTATTCCTGAAGCGAAAGAACAATCTCTCAGGGCGATTGGCTATGATGTTGAAATCATTGGCACCCTGAGCATATTACGGAGACCGAACGTGAAGCGTACTTTTCAGCCCTCGAATCTTGTCCGCAAGCGCCGTCATGGCTTCCGGTCGCGCATGGCAACCGTTGGTGGCCGCAATGTGCTGGCCAGGCGTCGTGCCAAGGGGCGCAAGCGCCTCTCGGCATAAGGGCCGAAAACCCGGCCATGGAACGCCTCAAGCGTCGGCAGGATTTTGTCGCCGCCGCAAAGGGCGGATATGCCGCCATGCCTTCCATGGTGGTGCAGGCGCGTGACCGCAAGGACGAGGCCCCCCCGCGCGTGGGCTTCACCGCCACCAAGAAACTGGGCAATGCCGTGGTGCGCAACCGGGTGAAACGGCGCCTTCGCGAAATTGTGCGTCTGGGGCTGGCGCAAATGGCGCGGCCTGGCTTTGACTATGTGCTGATTGGGCGAGCACCCGCCCAGACCCGGACTTTCACCGAACTCGCCCAAGACCTCAGCGCTGCGATTGAGCGGCTGCACCGGTCCAAGGATAACCCATGAACTACGACAACAAGAATTTCATTCTCGCCATCGTGCTTTCGATGATGATCATCTTTGGCTGGCAATATTTTTATGTAGGCCCTGTCGCCGAGCGCGAGGCGGTCACGCAATCAACCACGCCGGGAGCGCCCGCAGCAGGCGGCGGCGCAGTGGTTCCGGGAACGGCCGTTGCTGTCACCGTTGACCGCGACAAGGCTTTGGCGGCTGCCCCACGCATCAAGGTTGAAACCGCTTCACTGTCGGGCTCGATCAATCTGAAAGGCGCGCAGATTGATGATTTGCATTTGCTGAAATACCGCGAGACCATCGACAAGAGAAGCCCCACCATCGTTTTCCTGTCGCCGGTGGGATCCCCCGGCGCGCTTTTTGCTGAACAGGGTTTTGTGGCGCCGGCTGGTTCCACCGTGAAACTGCCCGGGCCAGACACGCTGTGGTCAGCGCCGCCCGGCGCGGTCTTGAGCGAAGGCAAGCCTGTCACGCTCACCTGGGACAATGGCGAGGGCTTAGGTTTTACCCGCGCCATCTCCATCAGCGATGAATATGTTTTCACCATCTCGCAGAGTGTGAAAAACACCAGCGCCAATCCGGTGGCGCTCACACCTTACGGCCGCATCGTCCGCCAGGATACGCCAGCCATTGCTGGCTATTATGTGTTCTTTGAAGGCATGCTGGGCGTCGCGAACAAGAGCCTGTCGGAGGTTGATTACAGCGATGCCTCGGGGGCGACCGAACCCACCCGGACGGAGGGCGTTGGCGGCTGGCTGGGCTTTACCGATAAATATTGGGCGGCGGTGCTGATTCCGGACCAAACCAAGCAGATTGTCGCCACCTACAAGCATGAGAAGCTCGCGGGCCGTGATGTCTATTACACTGACTATGTGGCCAAGGAAGCGCTCACCATACCTCCGGGCGGCAGCGTCACCTATGAGGACCATGTCTTTGCCGGAGCCAAGGTTGTGAGCACGGTTGAGAGCATCGGGGCCAAATACAAAATCGAGAGCTTTGACCTGGTGATTGACTGGGGCTGGTTCTATTTCCTCACCAAGCCCATGTTCTATCTGCTTGAGTTCCTCAAAAATCTCGTCGGCAATTTTGGCCTCGCTATTTTGCTGGCCACGGTTCTGGTCAAGCTCGCGGTGTTTCCGCTCGCCAACAAATCCTATGCCTCAATGAGCAAGATGAAAAAGCTCCAGCCGGAAATGGAGAAGCTGAAAGCCGATTTCCCCGATGACCGGATGAAGCAGCAGCAGGCCATGATGGAGCTTTACAAGCGCGAGAAGGTCTCGCCCTTGTCGGGATGTTTGCCGGTGGTGGTGCAGATTCCCATATTCTTTGCGCTCTACAAGGTCATTCTCACCTCCATCGAGCTGCGCCATGCGCCATTTTATGGCTGGGTGCATGATCTCTCGGCGGCGGACCCCACCAGCCTGTTCAATCTCTTTGGGCTTTTGCCATTCACGCCGCCTGAGATGCTGATGATCGGCATATGGCCGCTTCTGATGGGCATCACCATGTGGGTGCAGATGCGGCTTAACCCAACACCGCCCGATCCTATCCAAGCCAGCCTGTTTAACTGGATGCCGGTCATTTTCACCTTCATGCTGGGCACGTTCCCCGCAGGGCTGGTCATCTATTGGGCCTGGAGCAATTTCCTTTCCATCCTGCAGCAATCCTACATCATGAAGCGTCACGGCGTTCCCGCCAACCTCTTCGGCAACATCCGCGAGAGCCTGCCCTTCCTCAAGAAAAAACCCAGTTGAGCGAGCGCTTCACGGCCGAACAATTGGCTGCGGGCCGCCGTCTCTTCGGTGGCCCGCATGCCTTTATGCTGGGCGTGGCCAAGCTTGAGCAACTGCCCCCGGTGCGCGGTGTTGAAATCGCCTTTGCCGGGCGCTCCAATGTTGGCAAATCCTCGTTGATCAATGCGCTGACCGGCGTCAACGGTCTGGCGCGCGCCTCCAACACGCCGGGGCGCACCCGCGAGCTCAATTTCTTTGATATCAGTTCGGCTCTCACCCTTATCGACATGCCCGGCTATGGCTATGCCAAGGCGCCGAAGAAGGACGTGAAGAAATGGCAGTCAATGCTGCGCGGCTATCTGCGCGGACGCGCAGGCCTCGCCCGCGCCTTTGTGCTGATTGATTCGCGCCACGGAATTCTGGCGGCTGATGAGGAGATGTTTCAGCTGCTCGACAACTCCGCTGTTACTTTCCAACTGGTGCTCACCAAGATCGACAAGATCAAGCCCCCCGAGCTTGCGAAAGTCATGGCCGAAGCCGAAGCCGCCGCCAAAAAACGCCCCGCCGCCTTCCCCTTGATTCACGCCACATCAGCCGAAAAGGGCACCGGGCTGGATGAATTGAAGGCCGAGATCGCCGGTTTGATTTGAGAGCGGGAGCAAGGGCCCTCATCCGCCCTTCGGGCACCTTGTAACAGAGAAGTGTGCTAGCTTTCATCTGTCTCGCAAGAGGCGCGCAGGCTTGGACGGCCGTCCGGAGCC
>JANOTU010000344.1:0-2134 GCA_031416515.1 Hyphomicrobiales bacterium | reverse complement strand
GCCGGTGGCCACGGCGATTTTGGTTTTATTGTCATAGGTGATGCGGTCAGCGACCACATCAGCGCGAGTGCCCGCTACTGGCTTCTCGCTGATCGGCTTTACGAATTTGGGAGCATCGGGAAAACCTTTTTGCGGAGCTGCCGCTAGCGCCAAACTCGTCAGCAGGCCAAGGGCAAGCACCAGCGCGCCGCCGGAAACAGTCCCTAGCAGACAACGATCAACCTGGCTTGCTCTTGTCCCTGAACTCACGTTACGTTGCCCATATCCCAAACCTTGCCACATCCTTAACGGATTTCACCCCGGAGGTGAAGCCCCTTTCTTTATCTTTAATTCGGGCCAAACCGCGGCGCCAATCATTCATGGTTAACACAGCCTTTGTGTCGGCTAAAGTTTCCCGATAAAGCAGGCCAATAGGGAGATTCGCATGAAAATCAGTTTTGCAGGCCAGACCTTGCCGCGTTCCGGCACCCTCGTCCTCTTCGCCGGTGAAGGCGGCAAATTGGGAAGCATCGCCCAGGCGGCGGATGACCGGACCAATGGCCAGATCGCCAAAGCGATGAAAGCCGCTGACTTTGAGGCCAAGCGCGACAAAAGCCTGGATCTGGTGGCACCAGGCGGTGGTTTTGACCGAATCATCATCTTTGGACTCGGCAAGATGGATGACCTCAAGGCGGCGGATGTGGAAATGCTGGGCGGCGCCATTGCCGGCGCGCTGCAAGGCTTGAAAATCAAACAGGCCAGCATTGGCGTCGATATGCCCGATGCAGCCGCTCTCATCGCCTCGGGCGCCAGGCTGCGTCACTACAGTTTTCTGGGCTACAAGTCGAAAAAGCCAGAAGGCAACAGGCTGACAGGCCTCGATATCCTCTGCGGAAGTCCGGCTGCGGCCAAGAAGGCTTACGCCCCATTGGAAGCCGTGGCTGAGGGGGTGCATCTCGCGCGTGACCTCGTCAACGAGCCGCCCAATGTGCTGTTTCCGGTTGAATTCGCCAAACGGGTCAAGGATTTGGCCCGTTACGGGGTAAAAGTTGAAATTCTCAATCCAGCGCAAATGCGGAAACTCGGCATGGGGGCGCTGCTTGGTGTCGCGCAAGGTTCCGTGCAGGAAGCGCGAATCGCGGTGATGCGCTGGGATGGCGGCAAGAAGAACGAACCGCCGGTGGCCTTTATCGGCAAGGGGGTGACTTTTGATTCGGGCGGCATTTCCATCAAGCCCGCCGCCAACATGGATGACATGAAGGGCGACATGGGGGGTGCGGCTTGCGTGACCGGGCTGATGCTGACTTTGGCCAAGCGCAAGGCACGCGTCAACGCGGTCGGGGCCATCGGGCTGGTTGAGAACATGCTCGACGGCAATGCCCAGCGCCCCGGCGATGTGGTGAAGTCAATGTCGGGCCAGACCATCGCGGTCTTGAACACCGATGCGGAAGGGCGCCTCGTCCTCGCCGATGTGCTGTGGTATGTGCAGGACCGCTTCAAGCCCAAATTCATGGTCGATCTGGCAACGCTCACCGGGGCCATCCTGGTGGCGCTGGGCAAGGAGCATGCTGGCCTGTTCTCCAACAATGACGAACTCTCGCAGCGCCTTGTGGACGCGGGGCTGGCCACCGGCGAAAAAGTCTGGCGCATGCCGCTCACCCCTGAATATGACAAGCTGATTGATCACGATGTGGCCGACATGAAGAACATCGGCGGACGCCTTGGCGGCGCGATCACGGCAGCACAGTTCATCCAGCGCTTTGTCAACAATGCGCCATGGGCGCATTTGGATGTGGCGGGGACAGCGATGGACGGGCCCAAGTCCGCCATCAACCAAAGCTGGGGAACCGGCTGGGGCGTGCGGCTGCTCAACCGGCTGGTTGAACAGCATTATGAGACCAGGGAAAAAAATCCTTGACAGCGTACGCTCGATCGGCTATAAGCGGCTATTCTCCAGAATTGTAAGTGAAGCATGTGAGCGCAAGGCCGCTGTGACAGGGGGCACCCGCTGAAATCCAATTGGGCTTGGGCCCATGGTAAAACACTGGCTTTCGGATTACGGTTTGAGCGCCGCAGGAGGGTATCCGCAGATGACTGGCCAACGGATCAGTCAGAATTCGTGGGTCCTCCCAACCCTCATCCTGAGGTGCGAGCG
>JANOTU010000343.1:0-1531 GCA_031416515.1 Hyphomicrobiales bacterium | reverse complement strand
CTGATCCCCTCCTACTTCCTCATCAAGCTCTGGGGTGTTGGGCCTCAGCGCCACTATGCGGCTCTCAAATATGTGATCTACATGCTGGTGGGCTCTGCTCCCTTGCTCATCGCCATCGCCATGCTCGGCAATAATTACGGCGATGCGGTTGCCGCCGGCCTCGCCCCTGCGGGCGGCAATTTCAACTTTGTCGAACTGCTCAAGGTGGCGGTGCCGCCGGAGACCCAGGGGATGATCTTTGTGCTGATGATCATCGGCTTTGCGGTCAAGGGGCCGGTGCCGCCGTTCCACACCTGGATGCCATCGGTGTTGATGGAAGGCCCGGTCGGCATGGCCATCCTGATTGTCGGCCTGAAGCTTGGCACCTACGGCATGTTGCGCTTTGTCCTGCCGCTCCTGCCGGAAGCCAGCATCAACTGGGGTCCGTTCATGACATGGCTCGGGGTATTTGCCATTCTCTATGGCGGCCTCATCGCCCTCTCGCAGTTCAATCTGCGCCGTCTTTTGGCTTTTGCCAGCGTCAGCCATGTGGGCCTCGTTCTGCATGGCCTGTTCTCATTGAAAGCGCAGGGGCTTCAGGGCAGCCTGATGATGATGATCAATATCGGCCTCAGCTCGACAGCGCTGATGTTCCTCGCAGGCATTCTCTACCGCCGCGCCGGGTCCACTGAACTTTCAGCCTTTGGCGGGCTGGCCCGCTATGTGCCAAGGCTTGCGTTTTTCTTCTTCGCCATTGGCCTGGCCACCATCGGCACCCCCGGCACCAGCGGCTTTTACGGTGAGTTCACCATTATGTGGGGCGCTTTTGAAGCCAATTGGGCACTGGCCGCGGTGGCTGTGACCGGCGTTGTGCTGAGTGCGGGTTACTTCCTGTGGTACTATGAACGCGCTTTCTTCGGCCCGGCTGGCTCCAACCGGGTGAAGACCATGGCAGATCTCAATGGCCGCGAAACCTGGGCGATGAGCGCTGTCATGGCGCTGGTCATCGCCATCGGGATTTTCCCCATGCCGCTGATCAACATGACCTCGGCCTCGACCACTGCTCTCGCGCAGCGCCTCGACACAGCGAAAGTGGCGATGTCGCGGGCGCAAACGCTGGTGGTGGCCGAAGCGCCCTGAGGCCAGCCGCCACCCAATGACCGTCATCCCGGCGCAAGCCGGGACTCTGATCCACGCCACAGGCCATAATTTGGGTGCCGCACCACAAAGCCCACGAAGAAGGCAAAAGAATCGGGGAGCCCCTGCGCCGCCGGTGCGGAACTTGGGCGACACCCAAAAACAAGCGCTTCGTTTCCGTCTGCCGGAGGCCACACGCAAGTGCTTTCCTGGGAGCGCGCACTCTTAGGCAGCAAGCCGGAAACATGTTGCGCAAGCAATTCACTTAGAGTCTGTTTCGAAAGTTCATGAAGCATTACAGAGCTTTCTGAGCATGAGACGGATTGAGGCGAGGCGCAGAAAAATCAGGCTGGTGAGGTTGAGGTTTTCCCAGTCCTTGGCCAGCCTGCGGCAACGGTTCAACCAGGCGATGGTG
>JANOTU010000342.1:0-10693 GCA_031416515.1 Hyphomicrobiales bacterium | reverse complement strand
CCACTGATCCCATGTCGGCCGTCGACATGCCGCATTTTTGCCTGGAACAAGGGCATGAGCTGTTGCATCAGGAAAAACGGGACGCTGATTTCATTTTCAAAGTAAGGCGGCGGTAAAAGCCACTACCTGTTGAGTGAAAGTGTCTTGTCAGTAAAGGCCGCCGCGCCACCGGTGAGTTGATCGGTGAAGGCGCGGAACAGGCCTTCGATCATGGATTTCTCAATGTCCTTGACGATGAAGACCATTCTTGTTCGCTCATCGCCATCGGGCCATTCGGGCAGCCGGATGGGGGGATGGAAGACATGCTGGACGCCGTGCAGGATCACCGGGCGGGTGGGATCATCGGCCACTTTTACGATGGCCTTCATCCGCAGCATGTTGGCGCCGTGATAGGATTTTAGCAGCTCAAGGAACAGCTCAAGTCCGGCGGCGCTGATGGCTTGGGTTTCGGTGTAACTGAAGGATCGGATATGGGCATCATGGCGCGAAATGTCGTGGTGGTGATGGCGGCGTTTTTCGTAAGCCTCGGCGGCCAGCCAACTGCGCACATCCGCAGTCTTCTTCGCAGGATCAAACAGGCCCATGGTGAAGAGCGTGCTCGCCGTTGCCTCGTTGCGGTGCGTGGTGAGGAGGCGCGCCGCCGGATTGAGCTTGCGCAGCCGCGCGATGATCGCAAACAGCGTGTCCTCGCCCTCGCGGCCCGAGAGGAGATCGACCTTGGTCAGCACGATGCGGTCAGCCACCGCCACCTGTTTCACGGCCTCGGCATGGGCATCAAGGGTGGCCATGCCGTTGCAGGCGTCAACCACGGTGATCACCCCCTCAAGCTGGCAGCAGGCCAAAAGAGTAGGCTCGCTCATCACGGCGTGGAGCACAGGGGCTGGATCGGCAAGGCCCGTGGTCTCGATCACAATGCGGTCGAAGCGCTTGATGGAGCCTGAGTCGCGGCGTTCCAGCAAATTGAGGATGGTGTCGATGAGATCGCCGCGAATGGTGCAGCACAGGCAGCCAGACGCCATCTCGATGACATTCTCGTCAGCGCGCTCAACCAGCAGGTGGTCAATGCCGACATCGCCGAATTCATTGATGATCACGGCGGCATTGGCCAGGAACGCATCCTTCAACAGGACGTTCAGCAATGTGGTTTTGCCGGAGCCCAAAAAGCCGGTGAGGATTGCAACAGGGATCATGCCGCAGTCTTTCTGAATCCGTAAAAACTTGACAGCAGAAGCGCTGCCAGAACCATGCCGCCGCCGACATATTGGTTGATTGCCAGGCGCTCACCCAGCAGAAATCCAGCCACGGCAGTGGTCACCACGGGCTCAAGATTGTAATAGGGGGCGACCACAGATGCGGGCGCATAGCGCAGCGACGACATGTGCATGAAATAGGCCACCACATAGAACGCGCCAATCCCCAGCACGAAGAGATATCCCGTGGACGTGGCCACGCCGCCGGGCAGGACCGCCAAGGCACCACCCCCTAAATAGAGGGCGATGAACAGAGTGGCTGGCCAGATGGCAATATGCACCAGCCCGCCCAGGGCCGCAGGCGTCATGTGTTTTGAGATGGCGCGGCCGGTGAAAAATTGCAGCACACAGGCAAAGGCGGATGCCGCCGCCAGCGCCAGCCCGCGCCCATCAAGGCTTTCAAAACTTGGGCCTACCGCCACCGCCAAGCCTGCAAAGGCGAACAGCGCGATGAGAATGCGCCGCCAGCCCGGCGAATGCCCTTCAATGAGAGGTGCTGCCAGCATGATCAGCACCGGAAAGGAAAAGAAGATGATGACAGCAAGACCCACTGGGATGAATGCAATCGAGGCCAGATAGCTCACCGAAATGATCAGTGTGGCGGCGGCTTGCCCGGTGAAACTGGGAAGCCCAGCCAGCGGAATGAAAAACCGCTCACCCCGAAAGATGGCAAGGCTGGAAAGCAGAATGGCCACGATGGTGGTGCGGAAAAACGTAGTTTCAACTGGCGGCACACCGTTTTCAAATGCGCCGCGGGCAAAATTGGGCACAAAACCGTAAAGCGCCGCCGCGCCCAAAGCGCAGGCAATGCCCAAACCGGCGCGGTTGATCATTCCCAGTCTGCGGCTGGTTTTTTCGGGTCCACTTCTGATCCCTGCGCTGAAAGCCTTGCAGCCGTTTCTTTGGGCATGGGAACAGTGGCAGCGATTTCGGCGAAGGCAATCGGCGACACCACCTCGCAAGCCGTGTTCATCTCGCGGTATTGATCACAGACCGAAGCGCTGCGGCTAGCGTCCATGCCCCACATTGCCGCCATGTAGCCGTCTTTTCCGGGCAAGCGCACCACACCGACTGTCGTATCAGCTTCCAGACCGGGAGGGCTGAGCAGAAGCGCGCGCAATGCGGTGTCGGCCTTGATGGCGGTGTCATAAGTGCCAAGCGACACGCCAGCGCCCGTGACATCATGGATATTGGTGAGTGTGACCACCGGTTTTTTCTTGCACACAATTGCCGTCATGTCGGTGGGCACGGTGCTTCCCGGTGTTGCGTTGGCAAGTTCGGCAAGCCTTGGCCGGCTCGCATCAGCGCTTCGCGAGAAACCGTCATTCAAGAGCATTTGCGCTAGATCAGCGCGCGCCTTGCCATTCTGGCTGCCCAAAACCACGACAACGAGTTTGCGCCCATTGCGGGTGGCCGAGCCCACAACATTGGACCCTGAATTGCACACAAAGCCGGTTTTCATCCCGTCCGCGTCCGGCATGGCGCGCAGCAGGGCGTTATGGCTGGGAAGGCGGCGTTTGCCAACTTTCACATAGTCCTGGCCAAAATAATGCGCGTGTTCCGGGAATTCACGCAGCAACGCCGCAGCGAGAAGCCCCATGTCGCGCGCTGTGGTGATTTGGCGGGGTTCAAACAGGCCATTGGGATTCACATAGTGTGACGCCGTCATGCCAAGCTCCCGGGCCGCCTTGTTCATATCGCCGACAAAATTCGCCCAAGTGCCGCTGGCCGCCTCCGCCAGCACATAGGCCATGTCATTGGCCGAATGCACCAGCAGCGCCTGGATGGCAAATTCCAAAGGCACCATGCTGCCGACGGGGGCGCCGATTTTGCTGGCAGGCTGAGCCAGAGCAATTTCGGATACGGGCAAGCGCTGATCCGGTGTCAGCACGCCCGATTTGAGTTTCTTGAACACCACATAGGCGGTCATCATTTTGGTGAGGGAGGCTGGATACCAAGTCTCGCCCGCCCGGTCCTGGCTGATCACCTCACCGGTCGCGGGATCAAACGACAGCGACGGCCCCGCCGCTTGCGCGCCAGTGAGGGTCACAAGAAAAGCCACGAACAGTGTCAACTTACGAAAACTTACCACGGCACATCCTTGAGCTATCGACACGCGGTAAACCACATGGGGCGAAGAAGTTCAACACTGTTGGTCAGGCGACCTGACGCTTCAACACCCCAAGTCTTGGATCATAACCCCAGATTGACAGCAGAAGGAATATGCCAGCGGTGGCAAATGTCACAAGCAATGCCAAGCCGTTGAATTTCACATAAGCCGCAAAGCGAATCAGCTCGACCGCATGGGTGAAGGGATTGAGCAGGCACAGCCAATAGAGCGCCTCACTGCTCTCCTGCATTTTCCAGATCGGATAGAGCGCTGTTGAAAGAAAGAACAGGGGGAAGATGACGAAGTTCATCACACCTGCGAAGTTCTCCAACTGGCGGATGAGCGAGGACAGCAACAACCCGATGGCACCGAAAGCAATGGCGGCGAGATACATGGCGGGCAGCAAAGCGGCATAACCAGAAAGCGAAAACCGCACACCGTAAATTGCCGCAACCGCAAGAAAGGCATAGGCCTGCAGGACCGAGACACTGGCGCCTGCAATAAGCTTGGCGCTGAGGAGAAACCAACGCGGCAGGGGGCTGGTCAGCAACATGCGCATTGATCCCATTTCCCGGTCATAGACCATGGAGAGCGAGCTTTGCATGCCGTTGAATAAAAGCACCATGCCAGCCAGGCCCGGCACAATATAGACTTCATAAGTCACATAGGTCTCATAAGGTGGAGCAATGGACAGGCCCAGAACGGCGCGAAATCCCGCCGCAAAAACCAAGAGCCAAAGCAGCGGACGCGCCAGGCTCGCCAAAAACCGCTCGCGCTGCTGCAGAAAGCGCAGTAACTCGCGGCCAGCGATGCCGTGCAGGGCGCGCATTGCATGGGCAAAGGTCATGCGAGCTCGCTCTCCTTTTCCAAAAACTCTGTGAGATTGCCGGTGGAGGCTCCGGTTTGCACCACGCGGCCTTTTGACAAAACCACCAGATCATCGCCAGCCTCCACCTCGTCAGCGAGATGGGTGGCCCAGAGAACGCCGATGTTTTCCTCCACCGCCAGCGCGTGCAGGAATTCAACGAGACTCCGGCGGGTGGGGATGTCGAGGCCGACGGTTGGCTCATCAAGGAGGAGCAGGCGGGGGCGGGTGAGCAACATGCGGGCGATTTCGACGCGCCGCCGATGGCCGCCATTGAGATCGCGCAGCCGGTCATGCTCGCGGCCCTGAAGCTCCAGCCGGGTGAGCGCCACCGCCATGCGCTCGCGGGCGGTGGCGCGGGGGAGGCCGTGCAGGGCGGCATAATAAACCAGATTCTGGCCAACGCTCAGATCAAGATCAAGGGTTTGCTGCTGGAACACAATGCCAAGCTGGCTCAGTATCTGGTCACTGGCCGTGGCCAGATCTGTGCCACAAAGCTTCATGCTGCCATGGCCGAGTGGCAACAACCGCGCAATCAGCGAAAACAGCGTGGTCTTGCCCGCCCCATTGGGGCCGAGCAGCATGGTCACCCGACCCGGAAACACATTAAAACTGACCTCCGACAGCGCCTTGCGGACGCCGTAAGAATGGCTGACGCTGAAGGCTTGCAGAACCGGTTCTGTGGAGTGTGTATTGGCCATTGCGCCTCACGTTCGCACACGCAACATGCCAGAGCAAGATTTGCATTGACGGCGGCGCTGAATCTCATAATAATGTCTCCAGCGTCTTCGAACGCCCAACACTATCTGGAGGAGAACGACATGAGCTGGAACAAGCCAAAGGTCACGGAAGTCTGCATCGGCATGGAAATCAACGATTATTTCCCGGCCGAACTTTAGGACATTGAGGGCCGCAAGCCCGGTGCCGTGATTGAACACAGGTTTTTTTTGTGAAGATTATTGTGCTTGGCTCTGCGGCTGGTGGCGGTTCCCCGCAATGGAATTGCCATTGCAACGTCTGCAAGCTCGCTTGGTCTGGCGATTCCTCAGTGAGGCGCCGGACGCAGGCGAGTGTTGCTTTTTCTGTTGATGACCAAAATTGGGGCCTTCTGAACTGCTCACCCGATATCCGCGAGCAGATCGGGTTGGTTGCGGAGTTGCGCCGTCCGGAAGCGCTCAGGGCCAGCCCGATTCGTGATGTCATTCTGACCAACGCCGACATCGATCACATTGGCGGGCTGTTATCGCTGCGCGAGGGCCACGCCTTTAACGTGCATGGCACGGATGAAACGCTTGGGGTTCTCAGCAGCAACAGTGTTTTCAATGTGCTGGCGCCCCAACTGGTTTCCCGCCGCAGCATGGCAATCGGTGTGCCGCAGCAGATATCGGACAATCTCCAAGTCGAGTGCTTCATGGTGCCGGGAAAATTACCGCTCTATCTTGAGGGCGAAGCGCCTGATACCAAGTTCAAGTCGGGCAATACGGTGGGTGTGATGGTCGCATCAGGGAAAAAGAAATTCTATTATATTCCGGGTTGCGCTGAGCTTGATCGGGAAACACAAACGCGCCTCAAAGATGCCGCGCTGGTGTTTTTTGACGGGACATTGTGGACCGATGATGAAATGATCACCTCTGGCACGGGCCAGAAAACCGGACGCCGCATGGGTCACATGCCGGTGAGCGGGGATGATGGTTCGCTGGCGGCGCTCAAGAGCTTGGGTGTGAAACGATTGGTCTACACGCACATGAACAACACCAATCCAATGCTGATCGATGGTTCAGCCCAGTACCGCGCGGTTTTGGCTGCCGGCGCCGAGGTTGGATTTGACGGCATGGAGATTGCGTTGTGACAACGCTTCTCACAACCGACGAACTCGAAGCCCGGCTGATGGCCGTGGGGGCGGAGCGCTATCACAACAGGCATCCCTTCCATGCGCTGATGAATTCCGGCGGTTTGAGCAAAGGCCAGCTTCAGGCCTGGGCGCTCAATCGTTATTATTACCAGGCGATCATCCCGATCAAGGATGCTGTCATTCTCTCGCGCATGACGGACCCCTCCATGCGCCGCGAATGGCGCCAGCGCATCATTGATCATGACGGCGACAACGACCAGGAAGGCGGCATTGCGCGCTGGTTTGCGCTGGCCGAAGGCTTGGGCCTTGACCATGACTATGTCGTCTCACTCGCCGGAATTCTTCCCGCCACGCGCTTCGCGGTTGAGGCCTATGTGCATTTTGTGCGCGAGAAAACCCTGCTCGAAGCCATCGCCTCCTCGCTCACTGAAATGTTCTCGCCCGAAACCATCAGTGTCCGGGTTGCGGGCATGTTGAAAAATTATGATTACATCACGCCAGAAGTGCTGGCCTATTTTGAAAAGCGCCTGACCCAAGCGCCGCGTGATGCCAATTTCGCCCTCGACTATGTCAAGAAAAATGCCCGAACGCCCGAGCAGCAGCAGCAGGTCATCGCCGCCCTCACCTTCAAATGCGACATGCTGTGGTCGATGCTTGACGCTTTATATTTCGCCTATGTGACACCGGGGCTGACACCTCCAAGCGCCTTTGTGCCGCGATGATTGCTGACGGTGCCATTCCGGTGATCCCGCGCGGCGTGCGGCTGTCGCACGACAAGGTGCGGTCGCGCTGGGTGCTGCTGGCCCCTGAGCGCATCCTGGAGCTTGATGACATTGCCCAGGCGGTGCTCACGCGCTGCGACGGCAAGCGCGATATCGCTGGCATTTGCAATGATCTGGCCAAGACCTATAATGCCGATCCATCCGAAATCATCGCCGATGTAAAGGAGATGCTGGCGGGCTTGGCCGCCAAGCATTTTGTGAGCTTATGAAAATACCCGCACCCATTGGCCTGCTCGCCGAACTCACCCATCGCTGCCCCTTGCAATGCCCCTATTGCTCCAACCCTATCGACCTTGACCGGAAATCCAGCGAGCTTGACACCGCCACCTGGAAGCGCGTGTTCAGCGAGGCGGCGGCGCTCGGCGTGTTGCAGGTGCATCTTTCTGGCGGCGAACCATCGGCGCGGCCTGATCTTGCCGAAATCATTGCCCATGCCCGCGCCGAAGGACTTTACACCAATCTCATCACCTCGGGCGTGCTGCTCAATGAAAAGGGCCTGCAGGAACTCTATGATGCCGGCCTTGACCATGTGCAGCTTTCGTTTCAAGACGTCGAACCGGAAAATGCTGACCGGATTGGCGGCTACAAGGGCGGTCACGCCAAGAAACTGAAGCTTGCGGCCCAGGTTGTGGCGCTGGGCTTGCCGCTCACCGTCAATGCCGTGATCCACCGGCAGAATATCGACAGCACCGAGAAGTTTGTGGCCTTCGCGGTGAACTTGCGCGCCAAGCGTATTGAGATCGCCCATACGCAATATTATGGCTGGGCGCTGGCCAATCGCGATGCGCTGATGCCGACACACAGCCAAGCGCTTGAGGCTGTGGAATTGCTGGGAGATTTGCGCCAACGCTATGACGGTATCATTGTCATTGATGCTGTGGTGCCGGATTATTATGCGCGCTTTCCCAAGGCCTGTGTCGGCGGCTGGGGGCGGCGTGTCATCAATGTGACGCCCAAGGGCAAGGTGCTGCCCTGCCATGCGGCGGAAACCATTCCAACACTCATCTTCGACAATGTAAAAGACAAATCACTTTCAGACATCTGGCTCCATTCGCAGGCCTTCGCCGCCTATCGCGGCACCGACTGGATGCCCGAGCCCTGCCAGTCCTGCGAGCGCAAGGAAACCGACTGGGGCGGCTGCCGCTGCCAGGCCATGGCGATCACCGGGGCCGCTGAAAACACCGACCCCGCCTGCTCGCTCTCCGCCTTCAACCCCGCCCTGCGCGCCATGGCCACGCAAGGTGCAGCCGCAGTAGCACCAGAATTCCGCTACCGGCGCTTTGACGGGTAGGCGAATCTCTCCATCCTCATCCTGAGAGGCGCGCGCGAGGGCGCGTGCACCTCAGGATGAGGATGGAAGAGTCACGCCAATTTAACAGTGAAAAGCAGCTTTGCACCGCAGTTTTTCTGGGTCCTGATTGGAGCTGCGACCGACATTTTATAGTAGTCACAAAAAACTTGACCACCGATGGCTTGTGGAGCATCATTTCCATGTGAAAATCGAGTTCGACCCGGCCAAGAGCGGCAGAAATGCAACGGAACGGGGTTTGCCCTTCGACCGGGTCGGTGATTTCGATTGGGATACGGCCTTGGTTGCCGCCGACAACCGGTTTCCATACACGGAGCCGCGCTTTGTTGCGGTCGGCCTGATCGGCGAAAGACTGCATGTTGTCTGCTTTACGCCGATTACCGGCGGCATCCGGGTCATCAGTTTTCGAAAAGCGAATGCGAGGGAGGCCAAATACCATGAGCAGAAAACCATTGACCGACAAGAGTGGTGAGGTCCGCCCGCTTGGGGTGAAGGACTTTCGCGCCATGCGTCCGGCTGCTGATGCCCTGCCCGCCGAGCTTGTTGCCATCTTGCCCAAGCGCAGGCCTGGCCAGCGCGGGCCGCAAAAAGCGCCGATCAAGCAATTGGTGACGCTGCGCCTCGACCGCGATGTGCTTGAACGATTTCGCGCCACAGGTGATGGCTGGCAGGCCCGTATCAATGCCGCCCTGAAAAAAGCCGCCGCCCAGCCACTCAAGGCAAATCACGGACACTGAAACTCCGGCTCGTCCCGTCCCAGCGTGTCGAGATTGTTGAATTGGTGCAGGGCGCCTTCGACGGGGGCAAGGGCGATGACGGCGTCGGTTGTGCCCAGGAGGATGCTTTGGCGAAGCTGGCGGTCCCAGGGGCGAAAGGAGCCGGGGAAGCCCTTGTAGAGCTCCAGGGTGAGGCTTGGGCGCAACAATTGCTCAGTCAGGGGCTTGTCGGCATTGCCCCCGCGCACGGTGGCTTCGACGATCGACCGGACCGCAATCCACGCCGCCCAGTCTTCCTCGGTCATGGTGCGGCCCGCATATTTGAAGAAGCGGCGGTTGAGCTGGGGGGCGCCGTGGCGCTCCCATTGCGGATGCCAGGCGAGGGGGCTGAGGCCGGCGGCGCCGACAACCGGGCGGGGGATGCCGGTCCGGTAGGGCAGAAGGCGGGCGAAGTCTCCGATTTCATCGGCGACATAGACAACATCATAATCAACCCCGCCAGTCAGCAGCCGCACATTGTTCTGGTCGCGCTGGCGGGGATCATTGCCGGGGACGAAGACCCTGGTGTCAACAATGTCGAGACCAAATTTCTGCGCTGACATCTGAAAGGACTCCGCCAGCGTGGGAGCACTGGTCAGGATCAGCACGTCTTGCCAGCGCGACCACGCCAGAAATTGCGCCAGAGCGTCTTGCAACATCGCTTCACTGGGAATGACGTGGAACAGGCTGGTGGCGCAGGTTCTCTGGCGCAGCGCCAAGCCGCGGTGGCGGATGTTGAAGACGGCGGTGCCCGGCGCGGCGGCGGCTATCGCCTCGACATCGGCCTCCGGCACATCAAGGATGACTGCTGCGGGCTTTTCGCTGGCCAGCAACTGGCTCACCGCTGGGCCCCCCTCCGGCAGCGTCTCGCGCAGCAATTTAAAGGTCACGCCAATGGCCCGGCCAATCACTCTGGAATCCCTCACCCCAAGCTCGGCCCCTGCCAACAGGGATTTCCGCGTTGCGTCATAAATGCCGCTGTAGCTTTCACGTGGCGCGTAGAAGGGGTCTCCGGCGCGGTCGAGGTAGAGGATCTTGACCGTGCGGGTCTCGGCGGCGGCGAGCGTGGCTGCGAATAGTTGCAACAGGAGGAAGAGAAAAGCTACCATCCTTCCCTTCCCCCCTCGCGGGGGAAGGTGGATCGCGCCCCCTTTCTTGGGCGCGAGCCGGATGTGGGGGCGGTTCAGCGAGTCCCGCCGCCTGTAGTCCTTGCTGAACCGCCCCCACATCCGGCGCTTCGCGCCACCTTCTCCCGCGAGGGGAGAAGGAGAATTTGTATCATTCGTCATCAATCAAAAACCCGTACGGCACTTGTCCAACCGGCACCGAAATCAGGCTCTGGCCAGATGCCGTGTCAATGATGGTCACATCATCGGAAAGTCCATTGGCCACATAGAGCAGCGATTCGTCCTTGTTGAGAGCCAGGCCCCAAGGCCTCTTTCCCACCAGCAGATAATCCAGCACCTCGCGCGATTTGACATCAACCACCGCCACATGATCGGCCCGGCCCAGAGCCACATAGGCCCTTGTGCCATCCTTGGTGATCAACACATCAACCGGGGTCACCGTTTCGCGACGCATGCCCTTGGGCAGGAATTCGACCTTGGCGATGGCTGCGAGGCTCGCCACGTCAATGATGTCGACGATCCCGGACAACTCGGCCGAAATCCATAATTCTTTGCCATCGGGCGTGAGCGCCATTCGCCGGGGCCTGGTTCCTGTCACGATATCCTTGATCACCACAGCCTTTTCGGTGTCGATCACATGCAC
>JANOTU010000341.1:0-2207 GCA_031416515.1 Hyphomicrobiales bacterium | reverse complement strand
ATCGCCATGATCCACAAGGGCGAAATCATCTGGCAGGGTCCAGCAAAAAAAATCGATCGCAGCGGCAATGACTACGTCGAACAATTCATCCACGGCAAAGCCGAAGGCCCGATCAAGATGGACCTGCTGAAGCCCTGAAAGCGATCCTTCCGCTGCGGCTTCACGCGGTCGCCCATTTGTGATATAGATCACAAATTCGCTGAGAACATTAAAATGCTCAAGGACATCAAGCGCCAGATGCACGGGCAGGACGACCTTCTGAAGGCCCTGCCCTGGAAGGCTCGCCGCCACTTTCGCAAACTCGCGACGCCGACTGAGCTTCGCGCCCGCGACGTCTTGTTTCATGCAGGCGATGTCGGCGATGGCTGTTATTTTATTCGCGACGGCGCTGTGAAGGCGGTTGTCTATGCGCATGATGGGCAAGAACGCCTTCTCGCTGTGCTGGGGCCAGGCTCGCTGGTTGGCGAGATGGCATTGATCGACGATGAACCGCGCTCCGCGACAGTTGTGGCGCTGCGCGCCTGCCAGTTGCTGCATCTCAGCAATGCGGCCTTCTTCCAACTGGCGGAACTCCACCCCATGGTCTACCGGCAATCGCTGCGGCTGCTCTCGCGGCGCCTGCGCAACACCAATGACAGCGTGGTGGCGCAAGGCACGGTGACGGTTCAAGGACGGGTGGCGCGCGCCTTCATGTCGCTGGCCACCGGCCTTGGCGAGGAAGAACCATCAGGCCGCATCGTGCTGCAGCACCGCATATCCCAGGCCGATATCGCCAACCTCGCTGGCGCCGCCCGGGAGAATGCCAGCCGCGCCATCAACGATCTGCGCCGCATGGGCGTTCTGGGCCGGGCAGAAGGCTTCTACACCATCGAAAAACCAGAAGAACTGCTCGACATGGCGGAAATCTGACTCTCAATCAGCCGCTCCACCACCTGCGGCATGACACCCGCCTCAACATTGGCAAAAGCGATGCGAAGATAATTTTCCTGGCCGGGGCCGAACATGGAGCCGGGGAGGCAAAGGAGATCATGTTCGCCAGCCAGACGCCTCGCCACGTCCCTGGCGCTGCTCCCGGCAAAGGGATGGCGGACATAGGCGAAGTAGGCGCCTGCGCTGATCAGTTCATAGCGGAGATCCGGGTGCTTGAAGGCCATGCGCACGGCTTGCACGCGGTCCAGCATGATGGCTTTCTTTTCGTCCTTCCACGCCTGCAGATGCTGCAAGCCAAACAGCGCTGCGGCTTGCGAGATGTGGGGCGCGCAGATGGCCACGGTGTCCTGCGCCTTCTCGATTTCGCGCATCAATCTTTCGCCTGCGACAATGGAGCCTGCACGGTAGCCCGTCATCGCGAATATTTTTGAGAAGCTGTAAAGCTGAATGAACGTTTCCTGCCAGCCGCTGCGCGCAAAAAGATCATGCAGTGGCGCCGGCGTTGGCCTGAAATCCTTGTAGGTCTCGTCGATAACAAGGGCCACACCCCGCGACGCCGCCAATTCATAGAACGCCGCAATGACCTCAGGCGGATAGATGGAGCCGGTTGGATTGTTGGGTGAGCACAGCACGATGGCGCGGGTGCGGGCATCAATCACAACTTTCGCCGCATCCGGCCATGGGCCTTCCGCGCAGAAAGCGGGGATGTGCCGCGTTTCAATACCCAGCATATCGGCCCACATCTGATGGTTGAAATAACAAGGGGCTGGCAGAATGATGTTGTCGCCAGCACCCGCCAGCGCCATCAGCGTGGTGCAAAAAGCCTGATTGCAACCCGCCGTGATCGCCACATTGGCAGGCGCAACAGCGCCTTTATAATCCCACGCCATATGCGCCGCCAGGGCCTCGCGGAGAGACGGCAATCCCAAAATATCCGTGTACAGACCCGTTTCCGGACGTAGCGCCGCGCGCGCCACCTCCTCGCGTAAAGCCAAGGCGGCGGGATAGCCGGGAACCGCCTGGCACAGGTTCAAAAGTGCGCGGTTGCGCTCACCCTTTCGCACCCAGGTCATGGCCTCGGCGATGGGCGGCGCTTCAACCTGCGCAACAGCGGCATTGACGGCATAGGTCATGGTGGGGCAACATTGCACGAGGAGGCCCCATGAAAGCAATCAAGTTCAACGCGCCAGGCGGACCATCGGTTTTGAAACTGGTGGATATCGCCCTCGAAAAACCCAAAGCGGGCGAAATCCGCATCCGCCAGACCGCCATCGGCC
>JANOTU010000340.1:0-5282 GCA_031416515.1 Hyphomicrobiales bacterium | reverse complement strand
TCTCCTGGCGGCGGTCGGGCTTAAGCTTGGCGACCGGGTTCACGTGGCACTGACGGAAGACGGCTTGGAAATGTTCTCCCGCAAAGCAGCACTCGACCGGGTTCACAAAATCGCCCGCAAATATGTGCCGGAGGGCGTATCCATCGTCGATGATTTCATAGCGGAACGCCGCCGGGAAGCCCTTGCTGAGGACGCCAGATGGAACGAGAGGTTCAAGCAGTGAGCAAGGTCTTGGTTCTCGACTCCTCGGCCATGCTCGCCGCTTTGCTGGATGAGCCCGGCGGAGAGCGGCTTGAAGCGGCGGATGAGCCCTTGATAGCCTCCACGGTCAACATGACGGAGACGCGAACCCGCCTTTTCGACTTGGGTTACGCGAAAGAGGAAGTGGAAAGCTCCATCCGGCTTTTGAATGTTCGGGAAGTGGATTTCACGCGCGCGCAAAGCATCGCGGCAAGCGCGCTGAGGCCCGCGACCCGCGCCGCCGGACTTTCGCTGGGTGACCGCGCTTGCCTGGCGCTGGCGGAGCAATTCGGTGCAACGGCTCTTACCGCCGACAGGCAATGGAAGACCATCGCCTTGCCGGTGGCGGTGGAGTTGATCCGATGACTGGAAGTTTGGAAGGGAGTGCGCGGCAATGGCCGAACCTGACAATTTGATGCTGGAACATCTTCGCGCCATTCGTGGCGACATGGCGCGCATGGTCGACCGGATTGACACGATGGCGACTGAGATGACGGCTATCAGGCTGAATCTTCTGGGTGCGGTTACAATTCATGAGCACGATCACGGCGACATCGCCGCTCTCAAGAACCGACTTGACCGGATTGAAAAACGACTGGATTTGGTGGACTAGTAATAACACCTCTAACCCGTCATCCCGGCGAAAGCCGGGACACACGGTAGACACACAACGTAACATCAACCATCCGTCACGGTGACAGATGGGCCCCGGCTTTCGCCGGGATGACGGCAACAGGGATACAAGATGCTCGAAATCAAAAACTTACACGTCAAACTCGCGGATGAAGACCGCGTCATCATCAATGGGCTGACGCTCTCGGTGAAACCGGGCGAAGTTCACGCCATCATGGGGCCGAATGGCTCGGGCAAGTCGACGCTGTCCTATGTGCTGGCGGGGCGGGCTGGTTATGAGGTGACCGAAGGGTCTGTCACTTATAAGGGTGAGGATTTGCTGGCACTGTCGCCGGACGTGCGAGCGGCAAGGGGTGTGTTTCTGGCGTTTCAATACCCAATCGAAATTCCCGGTGTTGCCACCATGCAGTTTCTCAAAGTGGCGCTGAACGCCCAGCGCAAGGCGCGCGGTGACAAGGAGTTGTCCACACCGGATTTCATGCGGCTGGTGAAAGAACGCGCGGCCAGGCTCAACATCAGCCCTGACATGCTGAAGCGCCCGGTGAATGTGGGCTTCTCGGGCGGCGAGAAAAAGCGCGCCGAGATTTTGCAGATGGCGGTGCTGGAGCCATCGCTGTGTGTGCTGGATGAAACCGACTCAGGCCTCGACATCGATGCGCTGCGGGTGGTGGCGGACGGCGTCAACGCGCTGCGCTCGCCAGAACGCGCCATGATCGTGATCACGCATTACCAGCGCCTGCTCGATTACATCGTGCCCGACCAAGTGCATGTGCTGTCTCAAGGCCGAATCGTGAAATCCGGCGATAGAACCCTGGCGCTTGAACTCGAAGAAAAAGGCTACGCAGAGTTTGAGAAGGACGCGGCATGAACGTGGCGCTGACCAAAACCCCCGCCGAAACCGTCTACGGCCTTTCACTTCCGCATCGGCGGATGGAGGATTGGCGTTGGACGGATTTGCGCAAGCTGATTGACCGGCCCTATCCGCCGCGCCAGCGTGTTGACACCAATGCGAGAGACATCGAACGCCTGATCAATGCCTCGCCCTTTGCCGCAGTTGCGGCAACGCGCATGGTGTTTGTCAACGGCCAGCATGTCTCCGGGCTGGCCAATGGCGACAATGCCTCGCGGATTGTCAATGACGAGCCGGTGCTGCGCATGAATTATGCTTTTGCCACTGATGGCGCGCGGCTGACACTCACCGGCAATATCGACACGCCCATTGAGCTTCTGTTCATCGCCACCAACGCGGGCGAGCGCACCATTGCCACGCGCAATGTGATCGAGGTGGCGGCGGGCGCTTCGGCCACCATTATTGAGACGCATCTGGGCGAGGGCGGCTATCTCGCCAACTCTGTCACCGAAATTATTCTGGGGGCGGGTGCCAGACTCGACCGCGTCAAGGTTGAGCATGATTCAGAAGATGCCCTGCATCTTTCCCACGCCCATGTGACTTTGGGCAGGGGCGCGATCTTGCGCGATTTCACCCTCACCTCGGGCGCGCGGGTCAATCGCCAGAACGGCACTTATGTATTCGGCGGACAGGGCGCTGATGCGAAAATCGCCGGAGCCTATCTGCTGGCGGGCAAGCAGCACTGCGACACGCGGTTGGTGGTGGATCACGCCGTGCCCCACTGCATCAGCCGGGAACTTTTCAAATGCGTGATGGACGATCACGCGCGCGGCATTTTCCAGGGCAAGGTGATGGTGCGCAAGGACGCCCAGAAAACCGACGGCAAGCAATCCAGCCATGCGCTGCTCTTGTCTGAAACCGCCGAGTTCGACGCCAAGCCCGAGCTTGAAATTTTCGCTGATGACGTGGTGTGCGGCCATGGGGCAACGTCAGGTGATCTCAATCGCGATCATCTCTTTTATCTTCGCTCACGCGGTATTCCCGAGGCCGAAGCCAAGTCACTTTTGATCTCCGCTTTCGTCGGCGAAGCCTTCGAGACCATCGCCCATGACGGCTTACGCGAGGCGCTGGAAGCCTATGCCGAAACCTGGCTGACCGCGCACCGGAGGATGGTGTGACCTTTGATGTCGCCGCCATTCGGCGTGATTTTCCCATTCTCTCGCGCGAGGTTTACGGAAAACCTCTCGTTTATCTTGACAACGCCGCCTCGGCGCAGAAGCCGCAGGTTGTGCTGGATGCGATGACCAAGAGCTACACGCAGGAATATGCCAATGTCCATCGCGGCCTGCATTATCTTTCCAACGCGGCAACCCAAAGCTTCGAGGATGCGCGCGAATCCGTGCGCGCCTTCCTCAATGCTCCGTCCAAGGATCAAATCATCTTCACCCGCAACGCCACCGACGCCATCAATCTTGTGGCGCAGAGTTTTGGTGGCTTGGTGATCGGCGAGGGCGATGAGATTGTACTCTCCATCATGGAGCACCACTCCAATATCGTGCCGTGGCATTTCCACCGCGAGCGCCGGGGCGCTGTGATCAAATGGGCCCCCATTGATGATGACGGTAATTTCCAGCTTGATGAATTTGAAAAAACGCTGACGGCCAGAACCAAGATGGTCGCTATCACCCAGATGTCGAATGCGCTGGGAACCGTGGTGCCTGTGGCGGAAGTCATCAAGCTCGCCCATGCGTGGGGCATCCCGGTGCTGGTCGATGGCAGTCAGGCGGCGGTGCATATGGCGGTGGATGTGCAGGCGCTGGATGCGGATTTCTATGTCTTCACCGGCCACAAAACCTATGGCCCCACTGGCATCGGCGCGCTTTATGGCAAGGCCGAGCATCTCAAGCGCATGCCGCCCTATCAGGGTGGCGGCGAGATGATCAACGAGGTGACCATGGAGGGTGTTACTTACAATGATCCTCCGCACCGCTTTGAAGCCGGCACCCCGGCCATTGTCCAGGCCATCGGTCTGGGTGCTGCGCTGGATTACATGCGCCGCATCGGCCTGGAAAAAATCGCCGCCCATGAGGCCGATTTACGCGATTATGCCATGCAACGCCTGTCCGAGATCAATTCTCTCCGTATTTTTGGGCGCGCCAGGGCCAAGGGCGCGATTGTCTCCTTCAATATGCAGGGTGCCCACGCCCACGATGTGGCCACGGTGATTGACCGCAGCGGAGTGGCCGTCCGCGCTGGCACACATTGCACCCAGCCGCTGCTCCAGCGCTACGGCGTCACCGCCACTTGCCGCGCCTCATTTGCCATGTACAATACCAGGGCGGAGGTTGATATTCTGGCCGAAGCCCTTATCTCTGCACAAAGGATATTCCTGTGACCGAAGTACTGCCCAACCCCGAAGCCATCCCGCCCGCTGATCTGGCGCGCCTCACCGATGATATCGTGGCGGCGCTGAAAACGGTTTACGATCCGGAGATCCCGGTGGATATTTATGAGCTGGGCCTTATCTACAAGGTGGACATCGACGATGACCGCAATGTTGAAATCGAGATGACGCTGACCGCCCCCGGTTGCCCGGTGGCTGGCGAAATGCCGGTCTGGGTGGAGAATGCAGTTTCCTCAGTGGCCGGCGTCAAGAGTGCGAAGGCTAACATCGTGTTTGACCCAGCCTGGGACAACAGCCGCATGTCCGAAGAGGCCCGCGTTGCGATGAATATGTGGTAGGAGTGATCATGGCAACAGCGCGCCCACGTCCCCAGGTTATGAAGCTCACAGAGGCAGCCGCTGAACGGGTGCGTCAGGTCATGGCGAAATCCGAGCAGCCGGTGGCGGGCCTTCGCATTGGTGTCAAAAATGGCGGCTGTGCCGGCATGGAATACACCATGGAATGGGCGGCTGATACCAAGCCTTTTGACGAAGTGGTGGAAGACAAGGGTGTCAAGGTTCTGATCGACCCCAAAGCGGTCATGTTCCTGCTTGGCACCGAGATGGATTACCAGACTTCGGCGCTCAAATCCGGATTCGTCTTCAATAACCCCAACCAAACCTCCGCCTGCGGCTGCGGCGAGAGTGTGCAGTTGACGCCAGCTTCTTTCTTGTAGCGAGGGCTGGAAACCCGCGATACGACGATCATTCAACCGCCGCTTTGACGTCCACAGCGGTGTTGATAATCCGCACACGGCCTTTCTGAAAACCGATCACTGCTTGGCCCTGCTTCAGCGCCAGCGCCAGATTGCCGAACACTTCGCGGCGCCAGCCGTGCATGAGGGGGACATCGGCACCGTCGTCTTCGGCTACGGCTTCGATGTCTGAGGTGTTGGCGACGAGCTTGGGAGCGAGGCCTTCCTGTTCGCAGACAACCTTCAGGGCGAGCTTCAGGACTTCGGTGGCTGCCTGGGTTTGGTCGGAGATTTCGTCACGGTCCTTCTCGATATGGGGCAGGGTTTTCGGGTCTGTCGCCAGCCCCGCTGCCACGGCCTTCAATATGGCATCGCCAGTGCGCGATGTTGAAAACCCACGGGGCAGGGCGCGGAGCTGGCCC
>JANOTU010000339.1:0-2965 GCA_031416515.1 Hyphomicrobiales bacterium | reverse complement strand
CCGGCGCTACGCGCCACCTCCCCCGCAACGGGGGGAGGAAAGAAGGTCATGACTCTCACCCGCCTCCTTCACCCCCGCGCCATCGCCTTCATCGGCGGGGCTGAATGCGGCATTGCCATCACCCGCACCCGCGAGTTGGGCTTCACCGGAAAAATCTGGGCCGTGCATCCCACCCGCGAACATCTGGGCGGCATTGCCACGGTCAAATCGCTGGATGATGTTGATGGCAAGATTGATGCCGCCTTCATCGCGGTCAAGCGCGAAGCCACCATCGCTATCGTCCGTCAGCTGAGCAATTTGGATTGCGGTGGGGCTGTCATCTACGCCAGTGGATTTGCTGAAACCGGCAACACCGATCTGCAAGACCAGCTTCTCACCGCAGCGAACTCCATGCCGCTCATGGGGCCGAACTGCTACGGTTATGTAAACGGCCTTGCCCGCGCTGCCCTTTGGCCGGATGAGCATGGGCTTGAGCCCATAGCCTGCGGTGTCGCCATCATCACCCAGTCCGGCAATATCGCCTGCAACTTCACCATGACCAGGCGGGCGCTGCCCGTGGCCGCCGTTTTCGCCATCGGCAATCAGGCGGATGTCGACATGGCGCAGATGCTGGCAGCACTTGCCGCAGACGACCGGATCACCGCAATTGGCCTCCATATAGAGGGCCTGCCCAACATCCCCGCCTTTGCCCGCGCCGCCGCGCTCTGCAAAAAGCCGATCATCGCGTTGAAAACCGGCCGATCGGAACAGGGGGCCAAAGTGGCGCTGAGCCACACGTCTTCGCTGGCTGGAGCTGACACGCTTTACGATGCCCTGTTCCTGCGCCACGGCATTGCGCGGATGAAATCGGTGACGGCCTTTGTCGAGACGCTGAAATTCCTGCATCATGGGGGTACGCTTGCCGACAACCGCATCGTCTCCATGAGCTGTTCCGGCGGCGAGGCAGCGCTGGTGGCCGACATGGCGCTGGAGAAAAACCTGCGCTTCTCCCCCTTCAACGCCGAGACCAGGCCCAAGATCGCGGCGACGCTGAATGAATATGTCAGCATCGACAATCCGCTGGATTATCACACCTTCATCTGGAACCAGCCGGAAAAACTCACCGCCACATTCACCGCTGTGCTGAATGGCGGCTATGATGTCGCCATGCTGATCCTCGATGTGCCCACCAATCCGACGATGAAGCCTGACTCGTGGGTGGTTACGGCCCGCGCTTTCATCGCCGCCGCGAAAGCTACCAATGCCCGCGCCGCCATCGTCGCCACGCTGCCCGAGTGTATGCCGCTGGCGCTGGCCGACGAGCTTTCTTCGCAAGGTGTGGCCCCGATGATGGGCCTTGACGATGCGCTCACCGCCTTTGAAGCCGCAAGCTTCATTGGCCGCGCCCGCGAAGCGCCGCCGGAGATGGCAGCAATTCGGGAACGCGGCAGCAGCGAGCGCACCCTTGCCGAGCATGACGCCAAGCAGCTTCTCAAGGCGCATGGTCTTGTTGTTCCCGAGGGCATGGTATGCAGGCCCGGGGACGCCGCCAGCGCTGCCGCGAAGCTCGGTTTTCCCGTGACCGTGAAGCTCTCCTCTGCATCCATCGCCCACAAGACCGAAGCCGGCGGTGTCGCCCTCAATCTCAATTCCGCCGCCGAAGTCACTGCTGCGGCCTCGCGCATGGGGCCGGAGGTGCTGGTCGAGCGCATGATCACCGGCGCTGTGGCCGAGCTCATTGTCGGGTTGACCAGCGATCCACAATTTGGGCTGGCGCTGGTGATCGGCGCTGGCGGCACCCTCACCGAATTGCTGGATGACTCGGTCACCCTGATCCTGCCCACATCGCGGAGCGAGATAGAGCTGGCACTCAAGTCGCTGAAAGTCTGGAAGCTGATCGAAGGATTTCGCGGGCGCTCCGGCGATCAGGCGGCCACAATCAAGGCCATCGCAGCGGTGGCCGGTTTCGCTGCCGCTCATCCCGGCTTGATCAGTGAACTCGATATCAACCCCCTGCTCATTCTCCCCCAGGGCGCCGTCGCCGTTGACGCGCTTATCAAGATGAGGAACCCATGATAACCCCCATCCGCACCGAGCGCCGTGGCCCCGTCCTCGAAGTTACCATCGACCGCCCCAAGGCCAACGCCATCGACGCCGCCACCAGCCGCATCATGGGCGATATTTTCGCAAGCTTCCGCGATGACCCGGACTTGCGCGTGGCCATTCTCACTGCGGCGGGCGAGAAATTCTTCTGCCCCGGCTGGGATTTGAAGGCCGCAGCGGCAGGCGAAGCCCCCGATTCCGATTACGGTGTCGGCGGCTTTGGCGGGCTTCAGGAACTCCCGGGTCTCGGCAAGCCGGTGATTGCTGCGGTGAATGGCCTCGCCTTCGGCGGCGGTTTTGAAATCATGATCTCCTGCGACATCATCATCGCCGCTGAGCATGCCACCTTCGCGCTGCCCGAAATCAACTCCGGCACCTTGGCCGACGCCGCCACCATCAAGCTGCCGCGCCGCATCCCCTATCATGTCGCGCTGGAAATGCTGCTGACAGGCCGCCGCATTGACGCTGGCGAGGCCAGGCACTGGGGCATCATCAACGAAATCGCGCCCGCAGCAGAGCTCATGCCCCGCGCCCGCGAACTCGCCGCCCAACTCAGCAGCGGCCCGCCGCTGGTCTACGCCGCCATCAAGGAAACCCTGCGCGAAACCATGCACCTCCCGGTGCAGCAGGCCTTCGACCTGGTCACCAAGCGCAAGCTTGCAACGGTGGACCGGCTCTACGGCAGCGAGGACCAACTTGAGGGCGCCAGAGCTTTCGCTGAAAAACGCAAGCCCGTATGGAAGGGTCGGTAGTTACCTTCTCCCTCGGGAGAAGGAGGGGCCCGCGCCCTTTCTTCGCGCGGGAGGATGAGGGGCACCGGTGCCAGATCGTTTGGCTGCGGTTCCCCTCACCTTCCCGCGAAGGCGCGGGCCCCTTCCTCTCC
>JANOTU010000338.1:0-3770 GCA_031416515.1 Hyphomicrobiales bacterium | reverse complement strand
CCCATTTGCGAAGGCGCAAACGGGAGAAGGCCATCCAATATATCGCCTTCTCCCGTGGCCCTTGCCATGGGAGAAGGTGCCCGAAGGGCGGAGGAGGGCCCTTTCTTGGCTCGCAAAGGGGGGAGGAAAGGAATGGCGCTGTTCGCGGCTTTGCTGGTGTTCGCCCTCCCCGCCTTCGCCGTCCAGCCCGATGAGATCCTGGCCGACCCCGCGCTCGAATCCCGCGCCCGCGCTCTTTCCGGAGACCTGCGCTGCCTGGTCTGCCAGAACCAGTCGATTGATGATTCGGATGCGCCGCTGGCCAAAGACCTGCGCGTGCTGATCCGCGAACATCTGGTCAAGGGCGACACCGATGCGCAGGTGATGGACCACATCGTTTCCCGCTACGGCGAATACGTGTTGCTGAGGCCGCGCTTCAATTCCAGCACCTGGATATTGTGGAGCGCCCCCTTCGTGGTGTTGCTGCTGGGCGCAGCAGCCCTCTTCCGGCGCCGCAATTCTGCCGTGAACGCGGGCGAACAGCCCCTCAATGATGACGAAAAAGTGGCGCTTAAGCGGCTGAAATAAAATCAAAAAATAAACATCATCATTTTTCCGTGATGCCCAAAATATCGCCTTGATTGAACGCCAAACGCCACCACATCAGCGGCACCCAATGGAGGTTCAAAAATGCCCAAACTCTCGACGATGATAAGATCCCGCACCGTAAATGCCCTTGCTGCGGCCCTGATGGTTGGCACAGCGCTCACCGCCACAGTTCTCTATATGCCGGTGGGCGAGGTGCAGGCCCAGCAAACCGCCCAGGCCATCGACCCCTCGCGCGGATTTGCGGATCTGGTAGACCGTGTCATGCCCGCTGTGGTCAGCGTGCAGGTCAAATTCGCCAATGTTGCCAATAGTCTTGATCAATCCAGTAATCCTGATCAATCCATGCCCGAGCAGTTCCGCGAATTCTTCGAGCAGTCACCGCAATTTCGCCAGGGTCGCCCGCCCGAGGGTCGGCAGCGGCCAGACGGCATGGCGCAAGGATCCGGCTTCATCATATCGGCCGATGGATATGCGGTCACCAACAACCATGTCGTGCAGAATGCTTCCGAAGTCAGCATAAAAATGCGCGACGGTGTTGAGCACACAGCGCAAGTGCTTGGCACTGATCCAAAGACGGATCTCGCTTTGCTGAAAATCAAAGCCGACAAACCTTTCAGCTTTGTTCAGTTCTCTAAAACAGCACCCCGGGTTGGCGACTGGGTCATGGCGGTGGGCAATCCCTTTGGGCTGGGCGGCAGCGTGACGACTGGCATCATCTCCGCCCAAAGCCGCGATATCGGTTCTGGCCCCTATGATGACTTCCTGCAAATCGACGCCTCAATCAACCGGGGTAATTCCGGTGGCCCGGCCTTCAATCTTGAAGGCGAGGTGATTGGCATCAACACGGCGATTTTCTCGCCAACGGGCGGCTCGGTCGGCATCGGCTTTGCCATTCCCGCTTCAACGGCGGAGGACGTGATTGCGAGCCTCAAGGAAAACGGCGCGGTTACGCGCGGCTGGCTTGGCGTGCAAATCCAGCCGGTGACGGCGGAGATTGCCGAAAGCCTGGGTCTCACCACAGGCAAAGGCGCCATCGTTTCTGATGTCACCGAAGGTTCGCCAGCGCTTGCAGCGGGCCTCAAGGCCGGCGACACGATCCTGAAGGTGGGTGGCAAGGACATCGCTGATGCCCGTGATCTCGCCCGCCGCGTCGCCCAGATCAAGCCCGGCGCCGCAGTGTCGGTGGCGGTCGTCCGTGACGGAAAACCCATGGATGTGACAGTGAAGATCGGTGTCATGCCAGGGGATCCGAAGATGGCGGGCGCCGAGACCCAGCAAGGCAACAGCCTCGCCAAGCTTGGCATCACCATTGCGCCCGCTGAAGATGGCGCAGGCGTTGTCGTCAAGCAAGTTGATCCCAGCGGCGCAGCGGCACAACGCGGCCTCAAGGCAGGCGATGTGATTTTAGAGGTTGCTGGCCAGGAGGTTAACAGTCCTGCCGATATCAGCAACGCGCTGAAATCCAGCAGCAAGAAGCGCGTCCTGCTCCTGGTTCGTTCTGGCGACACCCAACGCTTCCTGGCGCTGCCGGTCGACCAGGGCTGAACCACACAAACAGGGTGCGCGCCAGCAAACGCGCGCCCTGCTTCTTCCCGAGACGAACTTGCGTTACAACCTCTCGATGTCAGGACAGGATAGCGCATCCGCCATTGTTGGCCCCGAAGTCTTGCAGGGCAACATCAGGCGCTCACCCGCTTCGCGGGCGACCGAAGCGTCCTGTCAAGCGGCGCGCGGTGCTATTTCCTTTTCAATTTTCTTTCGCATCGACCCCTCGGCCAATTCGAGATCGTGCCTGGTCTGCAGGTTGATCCAGAACCCTGCCGAGGTTCCGAAATACCGCCCGAGCCTCAGGGCCGTGTCAGTGGTGATCGCGCGGCGGCCAAGCACGAGATCGTTGATGCGCGAGCGCGGTACGCGTAGCACCCGGGCGAGTTCGTAGGCGCTGATCCCGAGCGGGGTCAGGAACTCCTCCCTCAGGAGTTCGCCGGGATGGACCGGAGGCAGGCGGCGTCCGGAGGAGACATCGGAGAAGTCGATCTTTCGGTTTTCGATGTCCTCACGCTTGATGGTCATGGCTGTGCTCCTCAATGGTAGTCGACGATTTCAACGTCCCAGCAAGCCCCATCGCGCCAGACAAAACATATCCGCCACTGATCATTGATGCGGATGCTGTGCTGTCCAGCGCGATCAGACCGCAGCGCCTCCAGGTGGTTGCCGGGAGGGACACGGAGATCGTCCAATTGGACCGCCGCATCGACAACGAGCAGCTTGGCGCGAGCCCGTCTCTGAATTTGCTGCGGCAGATTCCGAACGCTGTAGCCTGCAAAGATCGCTGCCGCGCGCTTTTCGGCGAAGCTCTTGATCATGGTGAAGCGTAACGGTAAACGGTACGTCGTGTCAAGCAGGACGTCCCGGGCGACAGTCTGCCGCAAGGCATTGCCGCGCTCAGTGTTTGCCAAAGCGGGCGCTTCTGGTTAGATGCCGGTGATGAAGGCTCAGCTACTCCGCGATGTCATCGCCGCAGGCTCGCCGTTTCTGCGCGCACTGATGGTGCGCGAGGAGGAGCTTGCGGACAGGGTCTTCTCGGGCGATCCCGGAAAAATGTTTGAAGGCCTGCTGGCTGAGGTTTCCGCATCCACAGACATCGCCGGGCAGGCGGAATTCATGCGGGCCCTTCGCCGGGCCAAGAATGAGGCCACCTTGCTGATCGCCGCCGCCGATGTGGGCGGGTCCTGGCCGGTGGAACAGGTGACGGAGGCGCTCACCCGCTTCGCCGATGCCTGCCTCAACGCGGCGGTTGATTGGCTGCTGGGTGGTCCGCCCGCCGGCAGCGGCTATGCGGTGCTCGCCATGGGCAAGCATGGCGCCTTTGAGCTGAATTACTCCAGCGACATCGATCTCATCGTGCTTTACGACCGCTTGACCAACAAGCTCCCGCAAGGAACCGAGCCCGCGATATTCTTTGTGCGGATAACCAAGCGGCTGGTGGGCCTCCTGCAGGACATGACCGAGGATGGCTATGTGTTCCGTGTCGATTTGCGCCTGCGCCCTGATCCCCGCGCCACGCAGGTGGCGATATCAGTGGAGGCCGCCGCCATCTATTACGAATCCATGGGCCAGAACTGGGAACGCGCCGCCATGATCAAGGCCCGCGCTGTGGCGGGAGACATCGCCCTTGGCGA
>JANOTU010000337.1:0-4325 GCA_031416515.1 Hyphomicrobiales bacterium | reverse complement strand
TCACTACTCACTACTCACTACTCACTACTCACTACTCACTACTCACTACTCACCATTCGCTTAACCAGCCTTTTCATCGCCGGGAATGATGTAGTCTGTTCCTTCCCATGGCGACAGATAATCGAACGAGCGGAATTCCTGAATGAGCTTCACTGGTTCATAGACAACGCGCTTGGCCTCATCGTCATAGCGCACTTCAACATGGCCGGTGAGGGGGAAGTCCTTGCGCAATGGATGGCCCGAAAAACCATAGTCGGTGAGAATGCGGCGCAAATCAGGGTGATCGGAAAAAAGCACGCCGTAAAGATCAAACACCTCTCGCTCGAACCAGTTTGCAGCGGGAAAAACCGGGATGGCGCTGGGCACCTGGGTGTCCTCGTCCGCCTGAACTTTCACGCGGATGCGACGGTTTTTGTAAGGAGCCAGCAGGTGATAGACCACATCGAAGCGCTTTGCCCGCTCCGGGTAATCCGCGCCGCACAGATCGGTAAAACATACAAACCCGCATTCAGCATCATTGTGCAGAAAGGCCAACACCCGGATGATATCGGCGGCGTCGGCAGTGATCGTCAATTCGCCAAACGACACTTGAAACCCAACCCCGAGTTTCGCCGCGATATGGTTCCCCAGTTCCTGCAAGGTTTCAGCCATGGCTAGCGCTCAATCGTGCCAACGCGGCGAATTTTTTTCTGTAATTGCAAAATGCCATAGACCAGCGCTTCAGCGGTCGGCGGGCAGCCAGGAATGTAGATGTCCACCGGAACAATCCGGTCGCAGCCCCGCACCACTGAATAGGAATAATGATAATAGCCGCCGCCATTGGCGCAGGAGCCCATGGAAATCACATAGCGGGGTTCCGGCATCTGGTCGTAGACTTTGCGCAGGGCTGGCGCCATCTTGTTGGTCAGCGTTCCCGCCACGATCATCACATCCGATTGCCGGGGTGATGCGCGGGGCGCAAAGCCAAAGCGTTCGACATCATAGCGCGGCATCGACGCCTGCATCATTTCCACAGCGCAGCAGGCCAGCCCAAACGTCATCCACATCAGGGAGCCGGTGCGCGCCCAGTTGATGAGATCATCAGAAGCTGCGACCAGAAAGCCCTTGTCGGCCAATTCCGCGTTGATCTCGGTGAAATATTCCCGGTCCGCCGGCGAGACACGCTCGATCAATCCCATTCCAGCGCTCCCTTTTTCCATTCATAAATAAAGCCAATGGTCAACACGCCCAGAAACAGCATCATCGACCAGAATCCGGCCACGCCCACTTCCTTGAGTGATACGGCCCAGGGAAACAAAAAGGCCACTTCCAGATCGAAAATGATGAACAGAATCGACACCAGATAGAACCGCACATCAAACTTCATGCGCGCGTCATCAAAAGCGTTGAAACCGCATTCATAGGCCGACAGTTTCTCAGGATCGGGATTGCGCACGGCGATCAAGATCGGCGCCACCATAAGGGCCAGCCCGATTCCGGCGGCGACACCCATGAAGATGACGATTGGAAGATAGTCTTGGAGAAGATCAGACATGTTCCCCTGCGGATCAGCCACGAAAACTTGAGGCTAGGTAGCTTAACCCACCATGCGCTGCAAGCTTTTCGGCAATGATGTCCAATCCATATTGCCGCAGGGTATTTTTGCTGTCATCCTGAGCCCAGGGGACGTGGCTCATCAGCGTTGCAGCACCATGTCCCTGGCAACCCTTGTCAGGAAGAAAAAATGAGAAAAATACTCTTGGCCACCCTGCTGACGGCAGTCATGGCTCCCGCAGCCGCACAAGCAGAAACCATCGACCTCGCCACAGTTAAATGCTCCGAGCTGGCCAACATGCCGGAGGATGACGCAACTTTCCTGTTCACCTGGCTTTTGGGCTACCAAAACGGCCAAACCGGTACCACCACGATGGATTTGACGGCGATGGAATCAACCGGCACGGAAATCGGCGATTATTGCGGCAAGAATCCCGAAGTTGGCATTCTCGCGGCATCCACAGAAGTGATGACGGAGTAGGCAAAACCCAAACGAAAAGGGCTGCCCTGCGGCAGCCCATTTCACCAACTGAATGGCGCGAGTGACGGGGCTCGAACCCGCGACCTTCGGCGTGACAGGCCGACGCTCTAACCAACTGAGCTACACCCGCAATTCAGTGTGGCCGGGTGATAGGGCAGCCCCTACCCCCTGTCAAGCGATGTGGCGCTTTTTACCCGTGACTTCGATTTCGATCTTCATTCGGGGGTCAATCAGGCTGGCGATGATCATGGTGGAAGCGGGCCGCACGTCGCCGAAATACTTTTTCAGCACCGGCCAGCACGCCGGAAAATCAGCCCCGTTCGGCAGAATGTAGTTGGTCCGCACCACATCGGCCAGCGAGAAACCCGCCTGCTCCATCGCGGCCCTGATATTGCGCAAAGTCTGTTCTGCCTGTGTCGCCACATCCTCGGAAATCGTCATCGCCGCATAGTCAAAGCCCGTGGTCCCGGAGACAAATATCCATTCGCCATCAACCACCGCGCGGGAATAACCGATCTCAGCTTCAAATTTCGATCCCGAAGATATGAGTTGTCTCGCCATTGCCCGCAACCTCCCGACTATCTATTGCTGGATACCCCGTAACCCCCGGAAAGACCAATCCCATGTTCGTCTCCTTTTTCCCCGCTCCGCGCCCTTTCTTCTGGTCTGCTGCGCTCTGGACGCTCGTTGCCGTGCTTTTCTGGTTTTTCGTGGCAAGAAATATGGGCGGCATGATCGGCCTGGAGAGCCCGCCCGAGGGCACACCACAAGTCATCGGCGCATCCGTGTTTTGGTCCAGGCCCTTCATCTGGTTTTACCTCTATTACATTGTCGTGGCAGGACTGTTCATCGCAGGCTGGCAGTTTTATGCGCCGCATCCATGGTTCGCCTGGTCCCTGCTGGGCAGCGCCCTGATCATTTTCACCACTTACTTCCAGGTGCAGGTCAGCGTCGCCATCAATGACTGGTACGGTCCTTTCTATGATCTCATCCAGGCAGCCCTGGCAAAGACCCGCCCCGTCACGCTGCCAGAATTCTATGGCCATCTCCAGTCATTTGCCGGCATCGCCTTCATCGCGGTGGCGGTCGGCGTGCTTACGCGTTTTTTCGTCAGCCACTATATCTTCCGTTGGCGCACCGCCATGAATAATTACTATGCCGCCAACTGGGACAAGCTCCGCAAGATTGAGGGTGCCTCGCAGCGCGTGCAGGAAGACACCATGCGCTTTGCCTCCACAGTGGAAGGTCTTGGCGTCAACCTCATCGACGCGGTGATGACTCTGATCGCCTTCCTCCCCGTTCTTCTCCGTCTCTCGGCCAACATCACCGAAATCCCGGTCCTCGGCGTCATCCCCTATCCCTTGGTGGTTGTGGCCATCCTCTGGTCGCTGTTTGGCACGGCCTTCCTCGCCCTCATCGGCATTCGCTTGCCGGGCCTTGAGTTCAAGAATCAGCGCGTCGAAGCCGCTTACCGCAAAGAACTCGTCTACGGCGAAGACGATGCCAATCGCGCCCAGCCACCCACCTTGAGCGAGCTCTTCAAAGCCGTGCGCGTCAACTATTTTCGGCTCTACTTTAACTACATGTATTTCAATGTGGGCCGCATTTTCTACCTGCAAACCGACAACATCTTCCCCTACATCATTTTGGCCCCCACCATTGTCGCCGGAAAAATCACCCTCGGCGCCATGAACCAAATTCTCAACACCTTCGGTCAAGTGCGTGATTCATTTCAATATTTGGTTAAATCTTGGACCACGATCGTCGACCTGCTCTCGGTCTATAAACGCCTGCGCGCCTTTGAGGCCGTGCTCCACAACCAACCGCTGCCGCAGATTGATCAGGACTATGTGGCCGAGATTGGTGGGCGATGAGTGTCGCGCTACAGCGCATAGTCGCCCGCCTCGATCTGCTGAGCGATGCGGCGCGTCGGGCGCAGGCGGAAATCCGGTCCTGTTGTCTGATGCCCATCGGCCGCCCAGTGGGTTCAAAAGAGTGGATCGCCGCCATGGAGACGCGCACCGGCATGACCCAGGCGCCCCAAAAAAATGGCCCTGCCGCTCGGAGGGCGCAGAGTTAAGGGGTTATTGCAACTGTCACCGTAATCATCACCGTAATCGCACTCCTGCCTTCAATAATCCCCGCCTGCTAATCATGTGAACTTAATTTGTGCAAGCGCCATCAAAACGAGCCTGATTTTTAATCAAATATTGTACCGGCTGAATATTGAGCAAAAACTCTAACGGTCTTTTCTTCCTTCCCCAGGGCAATCGCATTTCAAAATAGCGTCAGCAGCTTGGTCAGATAAGCG
>JANOTU010000336.1:0-1637 GCA_031416515.1 Hyphomicrobiales bacterium | reverse complement strand
ATGACATTGGGCGTGAAGCCGGGTTTCTTGGAGGCGATACTTGGCGAATGGCTTTCGGGAAGCTTGATCACTTCCAATGCGCGCGCGCGGTTGGGCATGCGTTTCAGGAACCCGCGCTCTTCCAAGGCAATGATCAGGCGGTGAACGCCGGACTTGGATTGTAGATCGAGGGCATCTTTCATTTCCTCAAAAGAAGGCGGGATACCTTCTTCTTTCAGGCGTTCGTTGATGAAAAGCAGCAATTCAAGTTGTTTACGGGTGAGCATGATGGTCTCCTCTTGCAGGGTCGATTCGGAACAAAGTCGCAACCTGTATACTGGTTGCCAATTGGTTCTGCAAGTGTTTCCTTTTCGTAACTCTCAAAAATCCAGCGGCAGGATCGGCACCACCGCGCCGACTGCTGCTTCCGGCGCGAAGATCGGGCGGATAATGAGACAATGCGCATCGCGGAAGGTGCGCTGCATGGAGGAATCCTGTTTGGCGAAGGGCAGGGCGGTGCGGGTGCCATCGGCGGCAATCTTGAGGGTGGCTCGCACATAATCCTGGCGTCCGTCATTGGCCTTCAGGGCTGCGCCCAACCGCGCTTCAACCAATGGCTCATCGGTGGCGAGGCCGAGCATGGCGTCAATCAGCGGCTGCAAAAACAGCCGCGCGCATACCAGCGCTGATACCGGATTGCCGGGCAGCCCCATGACATGCTGGCGTCCCTTGCGGCCAGACATGAAGGGTTTTCCGGGTCGCATGGCGATTCTCCAGAATTCAAGTTTAACGCCTGAGCGGGTGAGCGCTTCCCGCACGAAATCATGGTCGCCTACGGAAGCGCCGCCAGTTGTCACCAGAATATCAGCATCACTTGCCCGCGTGATGGCGCGCATCGTGGCGTTAAGGCTGTCGCGCACAATGCCGAGATTGATCACCTCAGCGCCCAGATGCCGCGCCATGGCGGCAAGGCCGCTGCTGTTGGATGAGACGATCTGGTCAGCGCGGGGGCGGCCGCCTGGCTCCACCAGCTCATCGCCAGTAGCAAACAGCACCACGAGCGGCTTCCTCCGCACACGGAGCATTGGCGCATTGGCCGCCGCTGCCAGACCAATATCGCGGGGCGAGAGGCGGATATTGGCGGGAAGGAGAATGTCATTTTTGCGAAAATCAAGCCCACGCCCGCGAATGTTCTGGCCGGGCCTTACGGGTTCGAGGAGTTTGACCGTCTTGCCCGAGGTTTGCGTGTTTTCCTGAATGACCACGGCGTCAGCGCCCAGAGGTATTGGAGCGCCGGTGAAAATCCGCGCGGCCTCACCTCGTTTGATCCGGGCTTTCAGCGCGTGGCCCGCAGCTGATACGCCGATGACTTTCAGCTCAAGCGCGGAATCGCCGCTGCGCACCGCGTAGCCATCCATGGCAGACGCCGCGAATGGCGGCTGGTCACGTCTGGCTTTGAGGGCAGCCGCCAGGACCCGCCCGCACGCCTCGGCCAGTTTCACATCCTCGGTCGCAGTGGCCTTCACACTCGCCAGAATGCGTTGCCTTGCTTGCGCTACCGGGAGGAGTGTCATGATCGCTGGCCTCTCCATCCTCCCCCCCTTGCGGGGGAGGTGTCATGCGCAGCATGACGGAGGGGGGCCTTGCCGCAGATTCCG
>JANOTU010000335.1:0-1540 GCA_031416515.1 Hyphomicrobiales bacterium | reverse complement strand
CTCAATTTGCCCTGGTTGAGTAAGAATTCCCTCGGTGAGCAGAAAGCCTGCGGCCAGTTCGGCATCGTCGCCCGGCGTGCGCATCGTCACCACGACATTCCGGTAGAGGCGCGTGCCTTCGCGCCACACGCCCAGCCGAATCTCTAACGGCTCCTCCACCCCCAGCTCGTCGAGATCCGCCAGCCCGTGCCCGCCCGCGTAGCGCACCACTTCCACCCTGGCAGTCTTCATCACGTTCGCTGAATGCGCCGCAACGTGTAAGCCTCCGGATTCAGACTTTCTTTGCCCAGCCGCTTCCAATCGTCGCTCACGTGGATCAGCTTGCCGCTGATGTGGTTGGACGTTTCCGAAACCAGAAACGCTGCCAACTGGATCTGCTTGTCGGGCAACACCCCGCCACTCTGCCGCACTTCGCGGGCATCTTCCTGCTCCCGCCAACCGGCCCGGTCCCCGGCTCGCAGAATTTCGTCGGTCATGCTGGTGTAGGCCGCGCCCGGCGCCATGCAATTCACCTGCACGTTATGCTCTTGCACCTCTTCTGACAGGCTCTCGGCAAAGCGTGCCAGCGCCGCTTTCCCCGCCGAATACGCCGTAAAATTTGGCCGCGGCTTGGTGGCGCCGCCTCCGGTGATCAGCAGCAGCTTGCCTTGCTTCTGGGCCAGCATCCCCGGCAGCGCCGCCCGGCAGGCGTGCATCACGCCCACCAGATTGGTGTCGATGGTCTCCGCCCAAGCCTTGGGGTCAGCTTCGGCCAACGGCCCAATCGGCCCCTGAATTCCCGCTGCGCAGATCACTGCGTCCAGCCTGCCAAAGTGCGCCCGCATGCGCTCCGTCGCCGCCACGATTTGCTCATAATCTCGCACATCGGCCCGAATTCGCAGCGAAGTGCCACCGGCATGTTCAATCTCCAGCGCCGCCAAATCCAGTTCCGCCTTGGTGCGCGCTAGCAGCCCCACCCGCGCGCCCATCAGCGCCAATCCAATCGCCAACCGCTTCCCAATCCCCCGCCCAGCGCCGGTAATGAGGATCACACAGTCTTTTACACTCGTTGCTTGCACATCGTTTTCCGATCCCCTTGCAGTGTACTCCCTTACCGCCATGTCCAAATGCCCTTACCCCAAATGCCCGTAATAGGCTATCCTTAATTGTTGGTAGATTAAGTCGATAATGCGGTATTGGGTGATAGGCTTCAACAATGTAGCGCCCAACGTGTTTTGCCTAGGAGGGCAATGAGTAAAGAAGATTGCATCGAAATGACCGGAACCGTGGTCGAAAAGTTCCCCAGTGGACTCTTCAGTGTCCTGCTCGAGCAGGAACGCATCGTCCTGGCGCATCTCGCCGGTAAGCTGCGCCGCAACCGCATCCGTGTTCTCGCCGGTGACCGTGTCACCATGGAACTTTCCCCCTACGACCTCACCAAGGGCCGTATCACCTACCGCCACAAGTAAATACATCTATCGCCCGTGTCCAACGAAATCAAACGGCCGAAGCGCGTTCTCGTTCTTTTCGGCACCCGGCCTGAGGCCATCAAACTTTGTCC
>JANOTU010000334.1:0-4890 GCA_031416515.1 Hyphomicrobiales bacterium | reverse complement strand
GCGCCGATCAGATTGAACACGCCGAAGGAAAAATGAGCGTTGAGAACTGGTTTGCGCCGATCGTGGCGGATGCCGAAGCCGGCTTCGGTGGCCCGCTCAATGCCTTTGAAATCATGCGGGCCTATATAGAGGCGGGCGTTGCCGCTGTGCATTTTGAGGACCAGTTGGCATCGGAAAAGAAATGCGGTCATCTGGGCGGCAAGGTGCTGATCCCCACGTCGGCGCACATTCGCAATCTCGTCGCGGCGCGACTCGCCGCCGATGTCATGGGTGTGCCAACTCTCATCGTGGCGCGCACGGATGCGGAAGCTGCGAAACTTCTCACATCTGATATTGATGAGCGCGATCGTCCTTTCGTGTTGCCTGGCGCCCGCACAGCAGAGGGATTCTACCACGTGCGGGGTGGCATTGAACCCTGCATTGCGCGGGCCATTGCGTACGCGCCCTACGCCGATCTCATTTGGTGCGAAACTTCAACGCCAGATTTGGCTCAAGCGAAAAAATTCGCGGAAGCCGTGCGCAAGGAACATCCGAACAAGATGCTGGCCTATAATTGCTCGCCCAGCTTCAACTGGAAGAAGAAACTGGATGACGCCACCATTGCCAGGTTCCAGAAGGAACTGGGTGCCATGGGCTATAAATTCCAGTTCATCACACTGGCTGGCTTCCACCAATTGAACTTTGGCATGTATGAATTGGCCAAGGGCTATCAAGCCACGCAGATGTCAGCCTATGCCAAATTGCAGGAGGCGGAATTCGCGGCTGAGGCAAATGGCTATACGGCGACGCGCCACCAGCGCGAAGTGGGCACCGGATATTTCGATGCCATTTCCGCCGTCATCAGTGGCGGCTCATCTTCCACAACTGCAATGCAAGATTCAACAGAAACCGCGCAATTCCAAGCCGCATAGGAGGCAAAAATGTTAAAGGTCCACGTCAGAGATCGCGCTGAATCACAATCTCAATTGATGAATGATTGCCAGAAACTGGCGATCAACCGACTGGCAAATGATCTGCACCGACTGAATAATGCCGTAATAGCAGCAGTTGAATCCGGCATTTCAGTTGAATTGCAACGTGGCGCCAGGCACCACGCCGAGGGGGGCTATTGGGGTGACCTCATGATCCCAATTGTTGTAAAACAGAAGTTCGAAAGTGTTCCTGAGGACGACCAAGGGGGATGAGGACAGGCGTCGCCCAGCCTTTGCCGCACATAGGCGCGCGCCGCTTTCGATGTGCCCTGAGGGGCCGGGTTCCCGTTTGCCCGAGGGAACTTGCGCTGCTATAGGCGTGCGACGTTTTTAACGAGGGCGCACATGGCGAAAATCAAGGTTCAAAATCCTGTTGTCGAACTTGACGGCGATGAGATGACGCGGATTATCTGGGACTTGATCAAGGTCAAGCTGGTCCGCCCCTATCTCGATATCGATCTCCACTATTACGATCTCTCAGTTGAGAACCGCGACAAGACCGATGATCAAGTCACCATCGATTCCGCCAATGCCATCAAAAAACATGGTGTCGGCGTCAAATGCGCCACCATCACGCCAGATGAAGCGCGGGTGAAAGAGTTCAGCCTCAAGCAGATGTGGAAGAGCCCAAATGGGACAATCCGCAACATCCTTGGCGGTGTCATCTTCCGTGAACCGATTATCTGCAGAAACGTGCCGCGGCTGGTGCCCGGCTGGACCCAGCCCATCATCATCGGTCGCCATGCGTTTGGCGATCAATACCGCGCCACTGATTTCACCTTCCCCGGCAAGGGCACTCTGACAGTGAAATTTGTGGGCGATGATGGCAAGGTCATCGAGAAGGAAGTGTTCAAGGCGCCGGGCGCGGGTGTCGCCATGGCCATGTACAATCTTGACGACTCGATCAGGGAATTTGCGCGGGCCTCGCTGAATTATGGGCTCAACCGCAATTATCCGGTTTATCTCTCCACCAAGAACACCATTCTCAAGGCTTATGACGGGCGCTTCAAGGATATTTTTCAGGCTGTGTTCGATGCCGAATTCAAGGCCGAGTATGAGAGCCGCAAGCTCACCTATGAGCACCGGCTGATCGACGACATGGTGGCCTCCGCCATGAAATGGACGGGCGGCTATATCTGGGCCTGCAAGAATTATGACGGCGACGTGCAGTCTGATCTCGTCGCCCAAGGCTATGGCTCGCTGGGCCTGATGACCTCGGTGCTGATGACGCCTGACGGCAAGACGGTGGAAGCCGAAGCCGCCCACGGCACGGTGACGCGCCATTACCGCCTGCACCAGCAGGGCAAGCAGACCTCGACCAATTCCGCCGCCTCCATCTTCGCCTGGACCGGCGGCCTCAAGCACCGCGCCAAGCTCGATGACAACGCAGCACTCGCCAAATTCTCCGCCACTCTGGAGAAGACAGTTGTCGCCACCATCGAGGAAGGCAAGATGACCAAGGACCTGGCGGTGCTGGTTGGCCCCGAGCAGAACTGGCTCTCCACTGAGGGCTTCCTTGATGCAGTGGACGCCAATTTGCAAAAGGCCATGGCATAAAGCACTTTGGCCTGTTGCGACCGAAGGGCGGATGAGGGCCCTTCTAACCCGCAATCACCGCCCTGATTGCGGCGAGCGCTGCATCGGCCATTGCGCCATCGGGGCCTCCGGCTTGTGCCATGTCGGGTCTTCCGCCGCCGCCCTTGCCGCCGAGCAGTTCAGCGCCTTTGCGCACCAGATCGACAGCGCTAAAACGCGAGATCAGATCAGCGGTGACGCCGACCACAAGCCCTGCCCTGCCCTCATCAGTGATGCCGATCAGCGCCACGATGCCGGAACCCAATTTGGCCTTGGCGTCATCCACAAGGCTTTTCATGTCCTTTGGGTCAATGCCTTTGAGCACGCGCGACATGAGTTTGATGCCGCTCACTTCGGAAATACCGTCGTCGCCCCTGGCGGCGCCGCCGCCAAGCGCCAGCGCTTTTTTCGCGTCCGCCAGTTCGCGCTCCAGCTTGCGGCGCTCATCAATGAGCGCTTCGATGCGGGTCAGCATTTCGGCAGGCGAAGATTTCAGCAGCGCTGCCGCCGCCTGCACGCGCTGATCCTGCTCCTCAAGATAGGCCCGCGCCGCAGGGCCTGCCAGCGCCTCAATGCGGCGTATCCCTGCGGCCGTCGCACTTTCCGAAATCACCTTGATGAGGCCAATGTCGCCGGTGCGCCCCACATGGGTGCCGCCGCAAAGCTCCAGCGAATAGATGGGGCGGCCGGCACCATGTTCGTTGCGGCCCATAGAGACGACGCGCACCTCATCGCCATATTTTTCGCCAAACAAGGCCATGGCCCCTTCGGCGCGCGCGGCATCGACACTCATCAGCCGCGTTGTCACCGCATCATTCTGCAGGACCATCTGATTGGCGATGGCTTCAACCTGAGAAATCTCGTCGCGGGTCACGGACTTGTTGTGGGAAATGTCAAAACGCAGGCGGTTTGGATCCACCAGCGAACCCTTCTGCGCCACGTGGGCGCCAAGGGTTATGCGCAAGGCCTCATGCAGCAGATGCGTTGCCGAATGATGCTGGCGGTTGCCGGTCCGGCGCGCGTGATCAACGGTGAGTTCAGCAGCAGAACCCGGCCGCAGTGCGCCCTGCTCCACAACGCCAATATGAGCCACCAGATCACCCACCCGCTTTTGTGTTTCTTGCACGCGAAATACCGCGCCATCCGCCGTCTTGATGACACCGTGATCGCCGGTCTGACCGCCGGATTCGGCGTAGAATGGCGTCTGGTTGAGAATAATGGCGCCGTGGCCGCCTTTCGTCAGTTCACTGACTTCCTTGCCGTCCACGACGAGGCTTGAGATCACGCCCTCCGCCGTCTCGGTGTCATAGCCCAGGAACTCCGTGGCTCCCACGCGCTCGCGCACTTCAAACCAGACCGTCTCGGTCTGCGCTTCTCCTGAGCCTTTCCAGGCTTTTCTCGCATCAGCGCGCTGGGCCTCCATGGCGGATTCAAATGCCGTGGTATCCACCTTGATACCGCGCGATTTCAGCGCATCCTGCGTCAGGTCAAGCGGAAAGCCATAAGTGTCATAGAGCTTGAAGGCGGTGGTGCCGGAGAATGTCGCCCCTTGCGCGAGGTTCGCGGATTCATCATCGAGGATGCGCAGGCCGCGCTCCAGCGTGCGGCGGAAACGGCTTTCTTCGAGACTCAGGGTTTCAGCAATCATGTCTTGAGCACGAATAAGTTCAGGGTAAGCCGCCCCCATCTCGCGCACCAATGTTGGCACCAGCCGGTGCATCAGCGGCTCGCGCGATCCCAGCAACTCGGCATGGCGCATGGCGCGGCGCATGATGCGGCGCAGCACATAGCCCCGGCCCTCATTGGAGGGCAGAACGCCATCAGCGATGAGGAAGGACGAGGCGCGCAAATGATCGGCGATCACCCGGTTCGAGGCCTTGTGCTTGCCCTCGGCGGCAACGCCGGTTTCATCGACGATAGAACTGATCAGCGCACGGAACAAATCGGTTTCGTAATTGTCGTGGGTTCCCTGCAGCACGGCGGCGACGCGCTCCAGGCCCATGCCGGTGTCAATCGAGGGTTTGGGGAGATCGACGCGGCTATCTTTCGTCACCTGCTCATACTGCATGAAGACGAGGTTCCAGATTTCAATAAAGCGGTCGCCGTCGGCATCCGCTGAACCCGGCGGACCGCCCGGTATCTTGTCGCCGTGGTCGAAGAAAATTTCTGAACAGGGCCCGCAAGGCCCCGTATCGCCCATGGCCCAGAAATTATCCGCAGTGGCAATACGGATGATGCGGGAGTCGGGGAGCCCGGCGATCTTCTTCCACAGCGCGTGGGCATCTTCATCATCGTGGTAGACGGTGACCGTGAGCTTGTCCTTCGTCAGACCATATTCCTTGGT